>JBDSBG010000078.1:0-26866 GCA_039921685.1 Ferruginibacter sp. | reverse complement strand
GCCTCGCAGGACCTGCTTGGATTGACCAGCAGTGCTGGAAACAGTGGCCGCGGAGGTGGTAGTCGTGGTGGCGGCGGTGGCTACCAGAGCGGTGGCAATAATTTTTCTGTTGGACAATCAAATGGTATCAGTAAAACGAATGCAATTGGTATTAACTACAGTGACAAATGGGGCCAAAAAGTAAATGTAACCGGCAGTTATTTTTTCAATAACAGCATCAACGATAATAATTATACAACGAACACACAAACTCTTGGAGAAGACCAGCAATTTTCTACACAAAAAGGCATCAGTAATACAACCAATTTCAATCATCGTATTAATATGAGGCTTGAGTATAAGATCGATTCGTCAAACACATTGTTCATTATTCCCAATGTGAATTTCCAAAATAATAAGGGAGATTCATACTCCTCGCTTCAAACCCTTGATGGAAAAGCAGATTCTGTAAATAATTCATTGTCAAATTTAAATTCCAACAGGAATGGTTATAACATCCGGAACAATATTTTATTCCGCCATTCATTTCCAAAAAAAGGCAGAACGGTGTCCGTGGGATTCAATACCATATTCACGAAAAATGACGGCGATTATACTACTGATGCCAATTACAGGTTTTATGATAGCCTTGGTTTTTTTACCAACGATTCAGCGCAGTACCAGTTTTCTGATAATCCAACCAGTGGTCATACAATCGGCGGCTCTATCGCATACACGGAACCGATAGGCAAGAAAGGACAGATACAGATCGACTATAATCCATCAGTGCAACAAAATAAATCTGATCAGCAAACCTATAATATTGATAGTACTAAATTCCAGGAATTTAATCCAAAGCTTTCAAACAAGTTTGACAATACCATTACAACAAATAATGCCGGGTTAACTTATCGTTTATCTAAAAGCAAGGACGAAATGTTTTCTGTTGGCCTGAGTTATCAGAATACACGATTGGAAAGCCGGAGGATATTTCCTACATCGACTAACGTGGACCAGACATTTTCAAATTTTTTACCCAATGCAATGTGGAGGAAAAAATTTTCTACAAAAAGTAATATTCGCATATTTTACCGTGCCTCCACTAATTTCCCGTCTGTAAATCAATTGCAGGATGTGGTGAATCTCACCAATCCACTGAGGGTAAGCGTGGGCAATCCTTCATTAAAACAAACATTTACAAATTTTATTGCAGGCCGGTACACATATACAAATTCAAAAACAAGCCAGAGTTTTTTTGCGAATATATTTATGCAAACAACTGCTGATTATATTTCCAATGCAATATGGATCGCAAAGAATGATTCTATCATCCAGCAGGGAAATTTATTGAATAAAGGGTCGCAAATAACCAGGCCGGTCAACCTTGATGGCTACAGGAACATCCGTACATTTTTTACTTACAGTGTTCCGGTAAAAAAATTAAAAACAACCATCAACCTGAATGCAGGCGTGGGATATACAAAACTGCCGGGACTTTCGGATAATGTTCAAACAATTACTGATAATCTTACTTATAACGGGGGCGTTGTGTTTGCCAGCAATATCAGTGAGTATGTTGATTTCAATATTTCATATAGTGCAAATGTCAATAATGCCCATACGCGGGGGCAAAGCATTTCAGACAATAACTATGTGAATCATGTTATTGGTGGAACACTTAATTTATTAAATAAAAAAGGATGGTTCATACAAAACGATGTTTCCAGCCAGATCTATCGTGGATTATCCGGCGGCCTCAACCAAACTTTCACGTTGTGGAATGCTGCGATTGGCAAAAAATTCCTGAAACGCCAGGCTGCTGAACTAAAATTATCAGCGTTTGACCTTTTGAAACAAAATCAAAGTATCACAAGGACAGTCACGGAAAGTTATATACAGGATAATCAAAGCCAGGTATTGCAACGTTATTTTATGTTGACCTTCACTTATAACCTTAAGAATTTCGGAACAGCAAAGAAAAGCGCTCCTGGCAGTAACCAGGAATTTGGCCCCGGTAACCGGCCAGGTGGGGGCCGCAATTTTAATTAAATTTGTGGTTCACGTCAATCATTTTGTTTGAACCAGGCCGATATTATTTTTAATTTAAAAAGCGGAAATGCGGCCGTGTTCAGTGATATGGTTGCAGACTGGCAGGACAAGGTGTACAATACAGCAGTGGGTATAGTGCAAAATGAAGAAGATGCAGAAGACATTACGCAGGAAGTTTTTGTAACACTATATGAAAGGATCGAAGATTTTAGAGAAGAGTCGGCGCTGTCAACATGGATCTACAGCATTACAGTCCATAAATCACTTGATCACGAGAAAAGAAAAAAAAGACAGAAGCATGGTGGGCTGCTAAAAAAAATATTTTTAGCAAAGGGCGGGGATGAACCTGTGAATTTTGATCACCCGGGAATATTGCTTGATAATAAAGAAATGGCTGCTGTACTTTTTAAAGCATTGAAAAAACTGCCGGAAAAACAACGCATTGCTTTTACGCTTCATAAACTTGAAAGATTAAGCTACCAGGAAATTGCGGCAGTTATGGATACGACAGTTTTTGCTGTTGAATCATTGCAAGGCAGGGCAAAACTTAATTTGAAAAGAATACTGGAAAAATATTATCAACAAAATTTTTAACCAACTTAATATTTTAATACCATGCAAGAACGCAGCAGTATTGAAAAATTGGTAACTGATACCATCGGAAGTTTTGATGGAGCAAAAAGAGCAGCGCCCAAACCTTTTTTACTCACTCGTGTAATGGCTTCAATCAATAACCGGCCGTTTTCACAAAACGGTTGGACAAGGCTTGCGGCTTTTATTAGCCAGCCGGGCATTGCAATCGCAGGCCTCTTACTGGTGCTGTTATTAAATATCACTATATTCCTTACGAATAATAATAATTCAGATCCATCAAACTTTGTACAGAACAATTCATATGCAAAAGATGAATTTGCCACAACAGTAGTTTCGTTTTACGACATTGAAAACCCGGAGCAATAATGAATGCCCAACCGAAAACGAAGGTCTTGATCATCATCATTGGCATTTTATTAATTGCCAATATCGTCATGCTGGCGTTCTTCCTGCAGGGCGGACACAAAGAAAAAAGAGAACGTGGGGGTAAAAACAGCTACGTATTTGAGTATCTTGAAAAAGAAGTTGGTTTTAGTGCCGGGCAGCTGGACAGGTATGATTCGCTCAGCAAACTGCACCGGGAACATGTAAAAGCTTCATTTAATGAGCTTTCTGCTAATAGAAAAAAAACTTTCCAGGCGCTTGCTGCAGCTTCGTTCAGTGATTCTGCTATAAAACATACCGCCACTATGATGCATGACCAGCCAGCTCTACCTGAATTGAACATGCTACGGCACCTGAAAGAGATCAGGGACATCTGCACAAAGGAACAACTTCTACGCTTTGATACCGGATTTTATAAAATATTCGGCAGACGGGGTCAAACTCATAAAGAAAAATAATACCTTTATTACAAACAATAAAACAAACTAAAATGAAAAAACAATTCTCATTATTTGTTGCTGCGATGGCCATCAGCATTTCTTCATTAATGGCGCAGGCTCCTGCCCGTACAATGTCAACACCTGAAGAAAGGACAAAGCAAACCATGGAAAAACTTGCTGATTTCAATTTAAAGCAGGATGCAAGGACAAAAGTTGAATCTATTTTGACTGATTTCTATAAGTCACAGCAAACCGCCATGCAGGAAATGCGTACGGCAGGAAATAATGACCGTTCTGCTATCCAGGACAAACGCAAAGAACTTGCAGAAGCCAGGGATAGTAAATTAAAGCAAGTATTTACTGCAGAAGAATATGCAAAGTGGATCAGCGACATAGAGCCTTCTTTAAGGCCACAAAGAAAAGCTGCGCCAACAACCACACCAGCAAAACCAAATTAATAAAGTAACAAAGCATATTTATCTGAAAGCCCCTGTAATTGCAGGGGCTTTTGTATTTATTTAAAGGGAAAAGGCAGGTTGATTTAAAATCTTCAGTTCTTCGCATTTTATTTTTATCCTCGCAATTTTACCGGATTGTGCATGCCTCATGTTTGGAATCTACCAAATTACTTTGTGATAAGCGGCACATGATTTTAAATTATATTTTCAGAACTTTAAGAAAACGGATTCTTCAATTTAAAAAAACTGTTTATGAATAATGCTATAAGTTGGTTCGAAATCCCATCATCAAATTTAGAACGGGCGCAAAAATTTTATGAAACCATATTTGGCATTAGCCTGGTTGCGATGGATATGCCCAATATAAAAATGCGGATGTTTCCCATAGATGATATGGTGAATGGAGTTGGAGGTGCTATTGTAGACAGTGGTGGTTTTCACAAACCTTCTGCAACAGATGGCCCATTGATCTACCTGAATGCAAATCCCGATGTACAACAGGTGCTGGATAAAACGGAAGCGGCAGGTGGTACTATCCTTGTTCCTAAAACAGAAATTTCTCCTGACTATGGATTTATGGCTGTATTGCTTGACACAGAAGGAAACAGGATTGCTTTGCATTCAGCTCCACAAAAATAATTTTATATGCCAGGCACAAAAGCATTTGATTGGAGCCGCTTTGTTGTAAGGATCAACATCAATGCGTCCATTGAAAAAATTTACCGGGCCTGGGCCTCAAGAGCCGGGATGGAATCCTGGTTTTTAAGAATGAGTGAATATAGCAGGGCCAATGGCAGTTTAAGAGCTGCTGATGAATTAACAGAAAAAAATGACCAGTATCGCTGGCGCTGGTTTGGCTGGCCCGATGATATGACTGAATCAGGAAGCATCCTGGAAGCAAATGGAATTAATTATTTTAAATTTAGTTTTGGTAGTGCAGGTAATTGTGCCATTAGTATTCACAAAGAAGAAGGAGAAACAATTGTAGAATTGATGCAGGATGAAATTCCAACTACAGACCATGGAAGGCATAACTGGCACCTTGGATGTAAAACTGGCTGGACCTTTTATTTTGCAAATCTTAAATCATTATTAGAAGGAGGTATCGATCTTAGAAATAAGAATGAACAATTGAAGAGAATGATAAATTCTTAGCTGGCATTGATCAAACCTCAAAGGAACTTTGAGCATGACATCCAGCATCAGTCACAGCCAATAAATAAAAAAGAAATTAGCGCTATGCAGTCCAAAGCCAACACCGTTGATGATTACCTGAAAACATTGCCCGATGACAGGAAAGAGGCAATGATCAAACTCAGGAAAGAGATCCTTAAGAACCTGCCGAAAGGTTTCAAAGAAGAAATGAACTATGGAATGATCGGCTATGTAGTGCCGCACTCATTGTATCCCAAGGGATATCATTGCGACACAAAACTGCCTTTGCCTTTTATAAATATTGCTTCGCAGAAAAATTTCATTGCAGTTTACCATATGGGAATCTATTGCAGTAAAAAAATACTCGACTGGTTTACGGCTGAATATGAAAAGCAGGTTCCCGGAAAACTAGATATGGGAAAATCATGTATTCGTTTTAAGAAAATAGAAGCCATCCCCTTTAAGCTGATTGGTGAACTGGCAACAAAATTTACTGTATATGAATGGTTGGCTTTTTATGAAAAAGGATTAAAAAAATAAAATTGAAAAAATATTTTTTTGCGGTGAACCCGATTACTTTAACAAAAAAAACAAGTTATCAATAACGCAAGTGAAAATTGCTTCAAATGCTCATTCATGACTTACTATATTTGACTTTTCATTTTTCTGTACTTGCCACGATAGTATCGGGCATGATCACAGGGGGCTAAAGCTATCCTGGTTCCATCAACAATTTATCTATCCTCCCCTTCAACTCATCATAATCCGTATATCCTCTCGCGACCATATTAAATTTCAATTCACTTGTTTGAACAAGTACAACCGGAAAAGCGTTTACCTGTAACTGTTTAATCAGGGCAAACTCATAATAAGCCATTTCCTTATATTCATCACTTAATAGTTTTTCAAAAAAAATTTCAGTTTGTATGCTGTATTTTTCAAGCAGGTGCAAATAGGCTTCATTGTCAGTTAGGTCTCGTCCTTCGTAGTGAAGTGCGTATTGCAGGTCTGCAGCAAATTCAATCGCACGATCAGGATAATATTCTTTAAAGATGCACATTGCAATGGCAGGCTTTTCGGAATTGGGATACCAGTCACTTTCTTCAGGATTTAAAATATGCCAGAGATAATCTTTTCCAAATTCAATTCCCGTTAAAGCTTCTACATTTTTATAAGCAGTGGCAATATAATTTGCAGATACACGAATATGTACAGGTTTCTCCGGCAATATCATTCCACCACTCAAAACATCCGAATCCATTCTATCCGCAAATGTGGCCGCTATTTTTTTAATTACCGGGCTGAAACCATAACACCATCCGCAATATGCATCGTAACAGTAAATTAAAATTGGTTTATCCATATTGTAAAAGTCGGGAAATCATTTGAAACATTGAAGTCAAATAGAATTTCTTGTAATCGGTTTACAATTCGCCGCTGCCTTTTGCGGGAACTCTCAAAGCTTTAACTCAATTGACCTTTTACAAACTGCTGGGAGCCGTTTGCTGGCTATCAAAGAATGGGATTAAAAGATTCACTCATTTTTACTTCAGAAACATTGGTACTATTTTATTTGGGTTTTCAGTTCAATATCGGAGATGTTGAAAAAGAAGCAATAGATAGTCGTTGATGTTTCTTAAATACATATTCTGAAACAGCGTTAACAAAAGGCGGCGACCAGTTGCCGCCTTTTACCCTATGCTTTACCGTTCGTTGCCTCAAACCAGCCATTAGCTTTTCCCTTTACGCCCCCTTGTTTGTAATTGTAATCTTTATATCTTAACAGCCCAGACCAACCAGCGGAATGCGTATTAAGATCCTTATCATATTGCTATTTTGTGCCCCTATGGTTAGCCGTGCCCAGTTCATTTTCCAAAACCTGCGCTCGCAGGATGGATTAAGCGCAAAAGAAGTAAGGTGCCTTTACAAAGACATTGAAGGTTATTTATGGATTGGCACAAGCAATGGCCTTAATCGTTTTGATGGCGCTGTTATTAAACAATTCAGGAACACAAAGTTCCTCACAAGCCTTTATATCAATGCTATCCATCCCCTTGCTGTAGATAGTTTATTAATAGGCACCCGGCAGGGTATGAGAATCTTTAATAAAAAAAATGGCAACTTTTTTACCGACAGCAGGTTCGCCAGCATCAGTAACGAAGTGATCTCTTGCATTAATCCAGATGAATACGGCAGGTTGTGGATCGCCACTTCTACCAATGTGTGGGTATATAGTAATGGCAAACTTTTTACTGCAGCGCAATTCATGCCCAAAGCCATTAAGATGGAAAAACAGGGTTATAGCATTGCAGCTTTTGCCTGGGATAAGATACGAAAGGGATTTTGGGTGGGAGGCGATGTAACTTATTTTATCGACTGCAAGAACAACCTTGTTTATGATAAAAAAAATGCTCCCTTTCATTGCCCATTTCTTGACAGTGTCGGCTCTTATTCTGTGGCCCTTGACAATATGAACAATCTTTGGTTTGGTTGTAACCTGCGGCCATCACTGAATTATTGGGATTCAAAGACCGATAAGGTAGAAACCTGGTCCGAGATTGATGGAAATAAATGGAACAACAATGGGCCCAACCGGATCTTTGTTGATCACCGCGACAGGGTTTGGATATCTACCTGGTTGTTTGCAGCTTTCCTGAAAGAACCGGGCAAAGCCATTAAAAAGATACCGTTTAGCCAGTCGCAAATATATTCGATCGGCTATGGGCATTTCAGAGATGCGATTGAAGACAGCGAAGGCAATGTATGGCTGGGAACAATCAATGGAGTAAGCAAGAGCCAGGCCCAGGACGCTTTCCAGGCCATTTACCAACTGCCCAGTTTTAATTTTTACCTGCAAACCGGTTTTGCACATGCAAATTATATCAGCATCGATAGTAACCTAATAATTGCCTGCAAGGAAGAAGGAATCATCATTTATAGTACCACGGAAAGAACTCACAAAAGATATATTGTTTCTGAAACTGAGCTCGACCGCAACCGTTTTGGCATGGCTGCGAAAACGGGAACACGATGGTGGTTTGCCGGTGATGATGGGATTTATTTTTTAGATGAAGGTGCATCAACACTTAAACATTTTGGAGATACCAAACCAGGGTTCTCAGGCAGTGGGTCAAATTTTATTTTTACTGATAAAAAAGGGAACCTTTGGTTCCAGATTGTACACGACGCATTGTACCGTTACAACTATGCAACAAAAAAACTGGATCGGTATGATGGTAAAGACTCAACGCATGGATCCTTTAAATTCAGCCCGTGTAATGGATTTACTGTTTTAAAAAACAATGATATTTACTTTGGCATGTATGGCGCCGGTTTTTTAAAATTTGATTCGGATACTGAACAGTTTTCGTGTATCCCGATTTGCGGCAAATCAAACCTGATGCTCACAGAACTTGAAGCGGATAACAAGGGGAACCTGTGGGTGGCCATAAGCGGAAGGGGAATATTGAAAACGGACATGCAGGGGAAATGCATTGACAGCATCAATACCAGCAATGGCCTTGTGATCGACAATATATCCAGCCTCGCCATTGACGCCCGGGGTTATGTATGGGCAGGCTGCAGGGAAGGATTAATGTTCATTAACCCGGACAACAAAGACATTACCAAAGTGGAAGTAGACCTTGGGCAAACCTTACAGGATTACTGGAATAGTGTAAATATATATAACGGTAAAGTGTATGCGGGAATGCTGGACCACGTGGTAGTGATAGATCCTTTACTATTGGAAGCGATCCATGTGAAAACATCCCCTCATATTACGTCCATTAAAATATTCGGTAAAGAAATAAGCGATCAGTTACATGACCAGCAACTCAGCCTTTCCCCAAATGAAGATTATATAACATTCCAATTTGCGTCTTTTCATCACCGTGAGGTACCATCGTTGCAGTACAGTTACCAGTTGGAAGGAGTAGACAAAAACTGGGTAAATGCCGGCAGGAACCTCACCGCTTCTTACAATAATCTTTTACCAGGAACCTATACATTTAAAGTGAGGAGCACAGATGAACATGGAAAATGGATGGGCAAAGCTACCAGTATTAAAGTTCATGTTGAGCCGCATTGGTGGCAAACATGGTGGTTCCTTTGCCTTTGTGTTTTGGCAGGCATTCTATTGCTAATGCTCATTTACAGGAATGCCGCAATTCTCAGGGAAAGAAAAAATATTGACAGAACGATTGACTATTTCGCCAATTCCGTTTATGGTGAAAACTCTGTAAATGAGATCTGCTGGGATATTGCACGAAACTGTATCTCCCAACTGCAGTTTGAAGATTGCGTTGTGTATTTGTTGGATGAAAAACGAAATGTGATGATCCAAAAGGCTGCATATGGTCCAAAGAATCCAAAAGGACATGAGATCATTGACCCTATTGAGATTTCCCTGGGCCACGGGATTGTTGGAGCAGTTTGGGCTACCGGTAAAGCACAGCTAATAGGAGATACTTCCAAAGACAGCAGGTATTTAATTGATGATGAGAAGCGCAATTCAGAGATATCCGTTCCCATTTTTCATGATGGTAAAGTAATTGGTGTTATTGATTCCGAACATGCAAAAAAACATTTCTTTACAGAAAGCCATTTAAAAGCTTTGACAACCATCGCTTCCATCAGCGCCAATAAAATTGCAGAGGCCAATGCAGAAGAGATGGCAAAACAAAACGAGATAAAGTTACTTGAGATCAATAAGATGCTTGCTGAAAGCCAACTAATGGCATTGCGTGCACAAATGAATCCACATTTTGTTTTCAATTGTTTGAACAGCATACAGGAGTGTATCGTTACAGAAAAATATGGCGAGGCAAGCAAGTACCTCAACAAGTTTTCAAAACTTTTCAGGACAGTGCTTAATAACTCCGGGAAAAAACTGGTGTCCATCGATGAAGAAAAAGAAGTGTTGGAACTTTACCTGGAGCTGGAACAAATGCGTTTTGAACAAAGTTTTACAGTGGAGATGCTCGTTGATGAAGAACTGGAAATGGATGAGGTATTGCTGCCATCTATGTTATTACAGCCCTATGTTGAAAATGCCCTTTGGCACGGTTTAATGCACAAGGAGGGTGAACGAAAAATGAAAATTAAATTTGAACGGGTAAACGAAGATCTTTTCAGGTGTACCATTGAAGACAATGGTATTGGCCGCAAAAAATCCTTTGAATTAAAGGAACAGCAGAGCAAGGCCAAGCGGCATGAATCCAAAGGATTGAAGATCTCCAAAGACAGGCTTAGCATTTTGGAAAAGCAAGGTTATCATGCAAGCATCGACATTGTTGATAAATATGATGACGATGGCAATGCTACCGGGACAAGTGTAATGATAGAACTATCAACATTTTTGAAAAATATTTAAACTCACTTTTATGATAAAAGCGCTGATCATCGACGACGAACAAAAAGCAAGGAATATACTTGATCATTATATCAAAAATTTTATTCCTGACATTACAGAAATAAAACAAGCTGATTCGGTGGACAATGCACTCGAGATATTAAAAACCTACGAACCCGGAATCGTTTTTTTAGATGTTGAAATGCCACATAAAAATGGTTTCGATTTTTTGGTGTCCTTAAAGGATCCTGCATTTGATGTGATCTTTACAACAGCTTATAATCAATATGCAATCCAGGCCATTCGTTTCAGTGCCCTGGATTACCTTTTAAAGCCAGTTGACCCTGATGAATTAAAAGCTGCAGTTGCAAGGCATGCAGAAAAAAAAGAATCAGTGCTGGAAAAAAAGCAATTGTTCGACAATCTTGTTCAGAACATGGACAAAAAAGATGTGAAGGATTTTCGCATTGCAGTTCCTTCAAATGAAGGGGTTTACTTTTTTACAATCGACGAAATATTAAGGCTTGAAGCAGACAGAAGTTATACGCATATTCACCTTGTTGGAAAAAGGCCCTTCATTGCGAGCAAAACATTGAAGCATTTCGAAGAAATGCTGGATGAGTTCCAGTTCATCCGCACCCATAAATCACACCTGGTAAACCCACGCCATATCACAAGAGTAAGTAATGACAATGAATTTGTATTGCTCACAGATGGTTCAAAAGTGGAAGTTTCACGCAGGAAAAAGGATGATGTGTTGCAGCAACTTAAGCTGCGTTAATATTGAAGGATCTAAGATTTAAGATCTGAGATTTAAGCAGTTCACAAATCTTTAATCTGATATCATAGTTTCTTAAATTTTAGTTCCCTTCGGAGTTTTGATCCCACCGTTCATTCATTGCATCCTGAATTCTGATTTAATATTATTTCCTTTGTTGAATACTGAAGGAATAATATTTTATGACAGTCTTTCTTTTATTTACTACAGCAGGTATTATTGCGGTGCTGGTTTTCTTTTTTAATAGCAATAAAAGCCGCAATTTTTACGGCGGCGGCACCGATGCAGATGCAATTATCTTAAGCCTCAATTTGACGGGGGTTTGTATAAAGAATGAGATCCAGGCGATCATTCAGCTACAGGTTTTGCCGGAAATGGGGAAAAGCTTTGTAACTGAAGCGAAAGAAATGCTAAGCGCCGTCGAATATACACAGTTGCAGCCCGGAACCAAAATACGGGTAAAATTTAATTCACGAAACTTTAAAGAAATAATGATACTTAGAGCAACCCTACCAACTGTATTCGAGGGGCGGGGGTAGTGATGGGATGATTTGGTGATTTGATGATTTGATGATTTGGTGATTTGGTGATTTGGTGATGGGATGATTTGGTGATGGGATGATTTGGTGATGGGATGATGAATAGGGTGTTTTCGTAAATCATCAAATTAATCCGTTCGTTAAACAACCAATACCGTTTGGCAATTACAAAATATAAAAATGATTTGCTTCCATTTTCTTTGTATTACAAATGAGGACAATCAATAAATTAATAATTAAGCAGGATTAATTTACAAATTTCTTAATGAGGGTTTTATTACGTTGGTTTTTAGGTTATGAAAGGTTACCGTGGTTGGTAACCTTTTTTCTTTCTAGCTTAACCGGATTGAAAGATTAAACATGTTGACTTCAAAAATGGGTAAGCATCTTAGAACTTACTGTTTATCAAAGCCGCAAGTTCCAGGTTCAAATCATGATCAACTGACCGAATATGTATTCAAAGCCGCCGCTTACAAGGCCGGTTATGTTTTAATCAGGCTATCATCTTTTCTTTGTGCAACAAACAATCAAAACTACTGAGATGAAAAAGTATACTACCGAAATGGCGAAATTGATCACGCTTATTATTATTACTCCTTTACTGGTGATGGCTTATACCAAAATTGAAAACTCTGTTTCAGGCCCAACTATTCATGAGCAGCCAATTGTCACGGGAGCTACCCCGGTTTCAATAGAAATGATGGATAACAGAACTATGCCTGCCTTGGAAAACGTCAATATAAATTCAACCAGCGATTACATTTTGGTAAGAACAATTTTCCCGGTAAAAATGGGATTGGACAAATCAACGGCCTCGCATGCCGGAACATCGAACAGGGTTACCCTTGTTGCATTATAATTTAAGTAAACTGATCACAAATTGAAAGCCCCGGACGCAAGTTCGGGGCTTTCAATTTTTTTCTGTTAATTCTTATTTACTCCTCGTAAATTTAATTTCCATCGTTTTAAATTCTTTGCCATCCGGGCCGGGCATATACATTTCCATCATTTGTGTGTTGTCATCCACGATCCTGAATGTTTCCCTTACAGTCATGATCTTTCCAGACATAGGATCGGCGCAGGTTCCCGTTAGGTTCATTGATTTCGTAGCATCATCCCAGGGGCCCTCCATATGCATGATTCCGCTTCCCATATTGTCGATCCAGCTGGATACAAAAACTTTTTTTGCATTGTCATATCCAACAATGCTCTTCCCTTCAAAAGGCATTCCCATCATTGTTCCTTTTGTTATAGATTCCTGGTAAAGCCCGTTCATGATCATTTTATTCTCAGCAACGGCTTTGCTTTTTTCCGGTGCTGCACCGGGCGCCATCCACATGGTCACCTCTTCGTTCCAGGTGCCAGTTGATTTAGCCAGCATTTTATGTGGGATGCCCGGCGTCATATAAGCCTTCCATGCATCCATGGATCCGTCAGTTGTACTAGTAGCAGTGCTTGCTGTTTCAGGTTTTGCCTGCGCCTGGCAGTAAAACGTTGCGAGGAATATTCCCGCAGTGATTATTGTTCTTTTCATATATATAATTTTCCTGCAAAGTATGGATTCCGCATTAAAGGAACAACAATTTTTTGGGTATCAGCACTCGTCAAAATTAACTTTGTTTACCAGAATTATTCTTTAAGGTGTTTTTGAACAAAACCATTCCAAATAATACCGCTAAAATTGAATAGATTATACAAATTGCCCAAAAAAATTTTGGGGAAGCAGGGTTATGGATAACTAGCTTTATGAGAATAATTGCACCTATTGCGAAATGAAAGAAATTTCCCATTGAAAGAGGTTTCGCATAGATACCGCCTATTAAAACGGTCTTTGCCATCCAGTTCATTATAGCAAATCCAAGGTATAGTGCACTCATCAATTGCAGGCATAGCAGCACAAGTTCATTTGAGGCAATTCCTAAAGTATCCAGGATTTCGTTGGGAAAAAATGAGGCTGAAGCCCCTAAAGCACCCATTATTATAGCGCTTACAATCATCAGGTATTTTGTATTCATAGCAGCATGATTGTAGTTTAAGACAAGTTTGATATTTATTAATGTTGGCCACGCAAGATACTCAATGTTGCGGCCTGGTCGCAGGTGCAGAAAAAATCGTTCAGACTGGCTGGTGAAGAATCGAAATTTTTATACTAATACAATAACAGGCTGCGCCCTACATGCGTAGCCAAATGTGCAAGTGGCTGAAGATGCTCTGCTTAGGAAATACTGGAGTTACTTGCCGGGGCCTCTTATTATACGAAGCCTTATAGCTCAAAATTGAACCAAGAATCAATATTTTCTGTCAATTGTTTTAGTCTTCGATAAAATTTAAAAAGTGTAGTCTGTATATTATAGTTATAATTTAAATTTTCCCTGTCATAAGTAGCAAGTTTCGGAAAATTTTCCATTAAATTTTTATGTGTAACGAATTCCTGAAAGAACTTTTTAAATGACTCATTCTTTGCATACACAACAATTTCATAATAGTAGCTATCGCTTTCGAGGCATTTGTCATACACTGTTTGCCCTTGCAATTTGTATTTGCATATAAAAGGCAAAAGATTTTCTGCTTCGATCTTAGAAATGCAAGATGTTAGCCATCGATATAGACTATCATTACCCAGGATCAATGGTTTAGAAATTACAGATTTAGTCGTACCTGAATTTAAAGCGCCCTTAATAATTTTTTGAATATAGTTTACTGAATTTCGGGTATATAATAAATAATCATTTGAAAAACAGCAATCGGCCCAATACTTTTTATAGTATCAGCCCCAGGCACCATGGGATGTGTATTAGCTGAAAATAAAATTAATGTGTCTATGTGCTGAACTTGCAATGATTTAATACATGAATCAGTGTATTCATCAATCAAAAGCAGTTGTGATTTGGACGCTCCCCAAAAAATACAAAAAGCTATAGTCAAAAAATATTTAGAATATGATTGCATGTTTAAAGTTGTGTATAAAGTTGAGTATTTGCAAAAACAGGCTATTGTGTGTCTTCCCAGGATGGCATTACAAGCCGGTTTTACAAATCTAATATCTCTAATGCGCTTCCAACCAGTTTATTCCCGATCCAATTTCAGCATCTGTTGGAACATTATTGGGTAAAGCAAGTGCATGCTGCATACAATCAATGATAACAGGTTTTACCTGTTCAAGTTCAGTTTTTAAAACATCAAAAACAAGTTCATCATGTACCTGCAACAACATTTTTGATTTGAATTGATGCTTCTTAAATTCTTCATGAATTTTTATCATTGCCAGTTTGATCATGTCGGCTGCGGTACCCTGAATGGGGGAATTGATCGCGTTTCTTTCTGCAAAACCTCTAACGGTAAAATTGGCGGAGTTGATGTCTTTTAACCAGCGTTTGCGTCCCATCAATGTTTCTACATATCCTTTTTCTTTTGCAAAATTGATCGTGTCATCCATGTATTTCTGGATATTGGGAAATTGCTTTTTATAATTATCTATGATATCCTTTGCTTCTGACCGCGGTATTCCTAAGTTTTCTGCAAGGCCAAAAGCACCCTGCCCGTAGATAATACCAAAATTTACACTTTTGGCTTTATAACGCATTTCTTTTGTAACGGCTGATTCTTCTACATTAAAAACTTTGGCAGCCGTTGCCGTGTGAATGTCTTTTCCTGTGGTAAATGCCGCACACATATTTACATCACCGCTGATGGCAGCAACAATACGCAGTTCTATTTGTGAATAATCTGCAGAGACCAGCACATGATTTTCGTCTCTTGCGATAAATGCTTTCCGTATCTCCCGGCCTCTCTCCGTTCTTATAGGAATATTTTGCAGGTTGGGATTATTGCTGCTAAGCCTTCCTGTTACAGCAACAGCCTGCGCATAATTTGTATGAAGCCTGCCTGTTTTGGGATTTATTAATCCTGGTAGCGCATCAACATAAGTGTTTTTCAGCTTGGTGTATTCCCTAAAACTTAAAATATCATCTACAATTTTATTTTGAGATGCCAGTTTTGATAGTACATCTTCACCAGTTGCATACTGGCCAGATTTTGTTTTTTTTGCTTTTGGATCCAGCTGCAATTTTTCAAATAACACTTCCCCCAGTTGTTTTGGCGAAGCCAGGTTGAACCTTACTCCCGCTTGGGTGTAAACGCTTTCTTCTGCCAGCTTTGCTTCCTTTTCCAGCTCCACGGAATATTCTTTCAGGAAGTTCTCGTCAACACGGATCCCTTCAAATTCCATGGCAGTCAACACTTTCACCAATGGATTTTCAACTTCATAAAAAACTTTTTCCACAGCTTTGTCTTTCAGTTGCGGCAGAAAAATATTTTTGAATTGCAAGGTGATATCTGCATCCTCTGCTGCATATTCCTTTGCCTTCTCAATTTCAACATCACGCATCGTGCCCTGGCCCTTTGCCTTTTTTCCAATCAGTTCTTCAATATGTACAGGCTCGTATCCTAAATACCGTGCACTCAACAGGTCCATATTTCTTTTACCATCCGGGTCGATTACATAGTGGGCAAGCATGGTATCAAAGGTATCACCGGTTGGTTCGATGCCATACCATTTCAACATTAGCAGGTCATATTTGATATTATGGCCAATCCATGTTTTCGTTTTATCTGCAAACAGTGGTTTAAAATGCTCGAGTACTTTCATGCATTCATCCGTGTTTGCAGGGCACGGAACATAATAACCTTCTCCTGTTTTAATGCTAAAACTTAATCCAACCAATTCAGCACAGTTGGCATCTATATGGGTTGTCTCAGTGTCAAAGCTGATTGTTTGTTCTTTTGATAAAACTGTCAGCAGATCTGCAATTGCTTGGTCATTATCAACCAAAAAATAGTTATGTGGCGTGTTGTTGATATTTTTTGTTGGAGCGCCATAAGATTCAGGTCCGGTTTCAGAAGGTACTGCCAAGTTTGCTTCTGGTGCTGCAACCGTATTTCCAAAAAGATCTAGCTGTGCCGGTATCTCTGCTGCAATTTGTTGAACAGAAGCAATAGAAAGATCTTCACCAAGAATTCTTTTAGCCATTGTCTTAAACTCCAGTTCGGTAAAAATTTCGGTCAGTGCTTCCCGGTTCCATTCCTTCATACAAAAATCATCTTCATGAAATTCAACCGGCACATCCAAAATAATGGTGGCGAGTTTTTTACTCATGATCGCATTGTCTTTTCCGTTTCTTATTTTTTCACCAAGCGCTCCCTTTATATTATCAGCATTGGCAAGAATGTTTTCGATCGTATTGTATTCTTTTAAAAGTTTGGCTGCCGTTTTTTCTCCAACACCAGCAATCCCGGGAATATTATCAACCGCATCTCCCATCAAACCAAGAATATCAATCACCTGGTTCACATTGGCAATATCCCATTTTTTACAAACCTCTTCAGGCCCCATGATCTCAACCGTGCCGCCCTGGTAACCGGGTTTGTAAATTTTTATTTTTTCAGAAACGAGTTGCCCGTAATCTTTATCGGGTGTAACCATAAAAACTTCGTAGCCTTCTTTTTCTGCTTTTTTGGCAAGGGCACCAATGATATCATCTGCTTCGTAGCCATCTAATTCTATACAAGGAATATTAAAACCTTTAATGATCTTTTTTATATCGGGTATGGATGAAATAATATCTTCAGGGGCTTCCTGCCGGTTTGCTTTATAATCTGCAAAATCTGTATGCCGTTCAGTGGGTGCATGCGTGTCGAAACACACAGCTATATGCGTGGGCTTTTGATTATTGATCAGTTCTATCAGCGTATTGGTAAACCCAAATTGTGCGTTCGTGTTGCGTCCCTTACTTGTAATACGCGGGCTGCGAACAAGGGCGTAATAAGCACGAAATACCAGCGCCATCGCATCGAGGAGGAAGAGTTTTTTCTGCATGGGATAAAATTAGGGCAAAAGCGGCAAACGGGAATCGGCAATCGGGAATCGGGAATATGTGCATGGTGAATTGGGTGAATGGTGAATAGTCAATGGTGAAAATATGTAGGCTTCATTTTTCTTCAATTTATAAAATTGGTTGAGCAATTAAACAAGAACTTCAAAAGTTTCACCATTCCCTCCGCTGGCGCAAGTGTTCCGCAGGATCACTTGTGTCTTTTTAAGCCTGCCAGTCTGCGACTGGGTTAGGACTAAATATTTTTCTTACGCCTTTAATCGTTTCCAGGAACTAAAATAGCCGCACCCGCTTTTCCATACATACCATATTTTACTCCTCCAATAAATTTCTACATTTGTATCAACCACACTTGTATCCAAATAAAATTGATACAACTATCATTGATACAAAATCAAACGTTTTTTTATGTATACGCTTTATTCACCGCTGGCGCGAGTGTTCCGCAGCATTCCACTATTCCCCATTCACAAAAAAAGCCGCTCCAAAAATGAACGGCTACTAAAAAAAGGTATGCATGTACTAAAACTTATGTTCCAGATACACCGGCAACATTGCCCTCCAGGTTGGCCAGTCATGTTTCCATTCATGTCCCCAAATATCAAGTTCGTGATTGATCCCTTTGCCCGAAAGTATCCCGGAAAATTTTCTTGATGCCTCGGGATCTTCATAATCACCGCTGCCGGTAAGGATATGAATATGATTGCTCCTGCGAATATTTTCAAGATACCAGTGATCGGAAAGGTTAGGAATATAGTGAGCAGGCGAATTAAAGTAAACCTGGTCGTCGTAAAAACCCTTGGTATATTCTGTAAGATCATATACACCACTCATGGCAATCACACCGTTTATAAGATCGGGGCGTTTTAAAAAAAGGTTCATGCTGTGTAAAGCGCCAAATGATGCACCACAGGTAATGATGGGTGTTTCGTTGGAGGTATTTGTTTTTATAAATGGAACCACTTCATTAAAAACATAATCATTGAATTGATTTTGCCTGATGGCCTTGTGTTCGCCAGCCATTTCATTGTTTAGCCAGCTTTCATTGTTAATACTGTTGATTGAAAATATTCTCAGCTTCCCACCATTGATATAGGGTGCTAGTGTTTCCATCAGTTGAAATCGCTCATATTCCAGGTAATCCGCTGCTGCTGTTGGAACCAGCAATAATGCAAAACCGTAATCGCCGTAAGCTACAATAGGCATTTCTTTTTGTAGCGCCGGGCTAAACCAACTTGATAATTCTCTTTTCATAACAGTATCATTTTGTGAGTTTGTAAATATATAGACAATATCTATATTGATTTCCTGAATTATGCAATTAAAATATTTTCCATGCAACATCCTGCCTGCCGGGAAGATCATATGTCTTTAACAACAGCAGGGATTCCCCAGGCAGGCCAGCCTGAATGCATTTTTTAATACTTATCATAAATTAATAGCCGAGAAAGCTTATTTTTACTCCCTTAAAACACTAAGCATATGTTTCGTTTTATCAAATCCGCCCTTTTAGCAGTATTAGTTCTGATCGCCTTCAATTCTTGTGATAAAGAAATGAGTAAAGAGATTGGTGAAGACAATACACAAGGTTCACAGTCCGGTACGGCTGTTTTTACCCTCGATGGATCTCCATTCACATGCAGTACGCCATTAATAAACGGTGATTATGTTATTGGCCAGGCCTTAGATAATACGAATAGCGTGATCATTAATGTAAATGTTACCACTGTTGGTACTTATATTATATCAACAGGGCTTATAAATGGAATTCAATTCACGGGACAAGGCACTTTTACAACCACAGGCGCACAAACGATCAGCCTTTTTGGTACCGGTACACCGCAGCTGGCGATTACTTCTTTGTACACGCCGGGCGTAAATAATTGTTCTTTTACAGTTACGGCCGTTACTGCCATAGTAATTCCTTTAGCAGAAGGCACATTGGATTGTACAGGTGCCACTACGGCAGGTGTATTCACACAAAGTGTTCCTCTAACGGGTACGAATACGGTCACCATCCCTGTAAATGTTAGTTCTGCAGGATCGTATTCAATAACCACTACTGCAAACGGAGCTACATTTTCCGGTTCCGGTACGCTGGCATTGGGTAATCAAAATATCGTGTTAAGTGGCAATGGCACTCCTACTAATTTGGGAGCTACGTCATTCCCGGTTAGCCTTGGGCCAAGCAGCTGCAGCTTTTCTATAACTTTTTTACCAGCTCCGCCCCCTGCGGTGGGTACATTAAATTGCGCCGGTGCAACCCTTGCGGGCTCTTACTCGATCGGCACTGCCCTGGATGGTTCGAATACAGTAACAATCCCTGTTAATATTACAACCGCTGGTTTATATAACATAACAACAACTGCAACAAATGGCGTCACTTTTTCCGGCGCAGGCGTGGTTGCCGCTGGTGCACAAAATGTAGTTCTTACCGGGTCGGGTACTCCTGCAGCTGCCGGAGCATTTTCCTTTCCTGTAACCTTTGGAGCAAGCAGTTGTAATTTTTCGGTAACGTTTGCTTCCGGGCCTGCCGACGTATTCAGAGCAACTATTGATGGAGTGGTTACCAATTTCAACGTAAATCTTACATCCGACACTACCCCACTTTTTGGTGGATACACAATTGCAGTAGAAGGCGATGCTTCAGCCACTACTGGTGAACATCTTGATTTTACGGTAAACAGTTTGAGTCCAATCACAGCGGGTACATACCTGCAGCCGTTCGGGTTAACTTTTGCAACAAGCCGCTATTACGATCCGGTATCAGGACAAGGTTATCAGCCAAGCGAGGCGAATTCTTCACCACAACTTTCTGTGATCGTAACAAGTGTTAGCGGTAACCGTATCGTAGGAACCTTCAGTGCCCAATATTTTGATTTAAATGGAACAGGAACAAATAGCAAACAATTTACAAATGGTGTTTTTAATGTTGCTTATTAATTTCAAATTTTAATGAATTCATAATGACAATGGCTGCAGAGATTGCAGCCATTGTTCATTTAAAAAACTGTTTAAGGAATTGTCCATTATAATACACCTTCCTTGATCTCGGTCCACAACTCTCTGTAGCTTTTTGCAGCATAGCTGCTATTTGCGAATTCCATGATCGGTGCCTTGTGTATGCCCATCTTTTCTACATCGCTCAGATTGGGAATATAATTCTGAAAGAAGCGCTTGTCTTTGTATAATTCATCCATGATCTCGTTGTGCATGTTTTTCCTGAGGTCAGTCATGCTGAAAAAGCACATCATTTTATTGATATCAAGTTCTTTTTCTTTGAAATAATCTTTTACCATGTGATAGGTGCGGATGGAAAGCGTAGTAGGTATTACAGGCATCAACACAATGTCAGCAGCATTGAAAATATTTTCGCTCAATACGCTGAAGCCCGGAGGGCAATCGATAAAAATAAAATCATATTCTTCGGATAATGGCTTGAGTGAATTCTTTAATTTATTTTTTGAATGGCGCATCTCGTCCATCATCACATCGAAACTTTTGGAAGAATTATCTGCCGGGATTACATCCAGCAGTTCAAAATCTGTTGAAAGGATGGCGTTTTCAAGTCCACCTTCTTTGGTGATTAATTTTTTGATACCCGGATGCACCTTTGGTTTTGCTTTGTAATAAAAAGAAGATGAGCCCTGTGGATCAATATCCCAGAGCAGTGTTTTATATCCATCAGCAGCAGCCAGGTAGGCAAAATTCACACAACTGGCTGTTTTACCAACGCCGCCTTTGAGATTATACAATGCTATAACTATCATAAGATGCTTTTTAGTTTTGGTACAGGAAGATAGTAAATTATTGCTTTATATTATTCTTATGTGCAATTCCAATCAACGCTGCATTCCTTCCAGTTCTTTCTTCAGTTTAAACATTTCATCCCTTAGCCTTGCCGCTTCCATAAAGTCCAGGTCGCGGGCAGCTTTTTCCATATCTTTTTTGATTTTGGAAATGCCTTTTTCCATCTGGGGGATTGTTTTGTAAACTTCCTGGTCTTCGGCGGCCACATTTACAAGATCTTCGTCCGGCCCAATCGAATAAGGATTGGAAGGATCATAGCCTTTCACATCCAATACTGATCCCTGCGCAATGATCTGTTCTTTTGATTTTATGATTGTTTTGGGAACAATGCCATGTTCTATATTAAAAGCAATTTGCTTTTCTCTCCTGCGTTGTGTTTCATCAATCGTCTTTTGCATACTGTCGGTCATTTTATCGGCGTAAAAAATAACCAGGCCATCTACATTACGGGCAGCCCTACCCGCAGTTTGGGTAAGGCTCCTTTCGTTGCGCAAAAAGCCTTCCTTATCTGCATCCATGATGGCAACAAGGGAAACTTCGGGAAGATCCAGGCCTTCTCTCAAAAGGTTTACACCAACCAATACATCGATCACACCGAGCCTTAACTCTCTTAAAATCTCCACTCTTTCCAGTGTATCCACTTCACTGTGTATGTATTTTGATTTCACATTTATACGGCCAAGATATTTATTCATTTCCTCGGCCATGCGTTTGGTTAAGGTAGTCACCAATATCCTGTCACCCTTCGTTATTCGTTTATCAATTTCTTCCAGAAGGTCATCGATCTGGTTTATTGATGGCCTGATCTCAATAGGAGGATCAAGCAAACCCGTTGGCCTTACAACCTGCTCCACCACAACACCGCCACATTTTTCAAGCTCGTATTCACCAGGGGTAGCGGAAACATACACTGTTTGATGTGTAAGATTTTCGAACTCATGGAAATTTTGCGGGCGGTTATCCATTGCCGATGGTAGGCGAAAGCCATAGTCAACAAGCACCAGTTTCCGGCTTCTGTCGCCGCCATACATCCCACTTACCTGCGGTATGGTCTGGTGGCTTTCATCAATGATCGTTAAAAAGTCTTTTGGAAAATAATCCAGCAAACAAAAGGGCCTGTCTCCTGGTTTTCTCCGGTCAAAAAAGCGTGAGTAGTTTTCTATGCCATTGCAATAACCAAGTTCACGGATCATTTCAAGATCATAGTTCACTCTCTCCCCAATACGTTGTGCTTCGATGTATTTTCCACTGCTTTTAAAATATTCCACCTGAGCAGCACACTCGTCCTGTATATCATTTATTACCTGTGCAAGCATGTCCTTTGGCGCCAGGTAAAGATTGGCAGGAAAGATCGCTGCGTTCTCAACACTTGTAATGCGTTTGCCAGTAGCCAGTTCCAATGTTTCTATGCTTTCGATCTGGTCGCCAAAAAAACTGATCCGGTAACCAAAATCAACATAGGGCAAATTGATATCAATAGTATCTCCTTTCACGCGGAAGGTGCCTCTTGTAAAATCTCCCTGGCTCCGGTGATAAAGTGAATTGATCAATGCATGCAAAAATCCCTGTCTTGAGATGATGTCATCCTTTTTTATCCTGATGATACCATTCTCATATTCCGTTGGATTTCCCATACCGTAAATACAACTCACACTGGCAACAACAATGATATCCCGTCTTCCACTGAGTAATTGTGCTGTAGCCTGCAAGCGAAGTTTATCCAGTTCTTCATTGATGCTTAGGTCTTTTTCAATGTAAGTATTACTGACCGGCATGTATGCCTCGGGCTGGTAATAATCATAGTAAGAAACAAAATAGCCAACCGCGTTATCAGGAAAGAATTGTTTGAACTCACCATACAACTGCGCCACCAGTGTCTTGTTATGGGTAAGTACCAATGTTGGCCTTTGTACATTTTGAATTACGTTGGCCATGGTAAATGTTTTACCGCTTCCTGTTACGCCGAGCAGCGTCTGGTATCGTTCGCCGTTAGTAATTCCTTTCGTGAGCTCTTTTATGGCTTCAGGCTGATCTCCTGCAGGCGAATAGGGTGAATATAGTTTGAATGCCATGGTAGTTGAAATGGATAATAAAGTTAGTGATTAGTTTAGAGTTACAAGCCTGGAATTAGGTGAACGGGCGCCAAGTGATCATTCTATCCATGAAAGCATATATCTAAAAAAGGTACTTTTATTTTCTGCTGTTTTATTATAAACTTAAAGACCAAAGTTTATGAAGAGATAATATTAAAAAAAATTATGTTCATTTAAGGAACGGGGGATTTGGTTCTACCAAACCGCACTTAGGTTGAAATCAGAAAAAATTTTAGAACTAAAAAGGTCAGCTTTTCCGAAATGAACCTAGGCCAGTGCTGACTATTTGCGATTTTGTTTCAAACCCATTCAAGGAATTATAATAATTAAAAAATAAAAGGGCCAACTGGCCCTTTTGTAAAATTAAAATAAATAGTTCTTTTATTTCGAAGCCAACTCTATCATAGTTGATAACTCATCAACCAAAGTGTCAGCATTGCCATCATAACCTATAGCTTTGAAACGGATCTTTCCTTCTTTGTCAATTACAAATTTTGTTGGAATGCCGGTTACGTTAAAATCCTCTACCATTTTATTGTCATCATCCATTAATACATAGAATGGATATTTTTTACTTTCCATAAAGGTCTTTGCATTTTTCAATTTGTCATCGGCCGTTTCCCAGGTATCTACAAATAAAAATTTTACGTTTGGATTGTCTTTGTATTTTGTCAATGTTTTATTCATACCTGGCATAGACGCTTTGCATGGCCCGCACCATGTTGCCCAAAAATCCACAACAACAACTTTGCCTTTCAGGTCATCGAGGCTTACTGATTTTCCTTCAAAATCTTTGAGGTTAAATTTAGGCGATGCCTCATCCATAATTGATTTTGCGATCTCGGCTCTCTTGTTTGCTTTTGCAACCTCTTGCAGTTTCACCATGTACTCATCATAACCTTTCTCGCCATTATTTTCTTTTACATAAAGATTTTTCAGTGCTTCTTTTGATTTTACAGAAGCCGCGCCGTTTTGTACAAATCCTTCAATTAATTTTTTTGCGTCAGCAGCTGGCAACACTTTTTCGGCCAGTAGTGCATACCGCTCATTGAGGTCGGCATCTTTTAATTTATTGATGGTAGCTGCGTCTTTTGCCACAGGAAAAGCTGTTGCATAATCACCTAATTTATATAAAACATAAGCATAGGTATCGCCATACATAGCGTAAAAACTCTTCCGCTGCTCTTCCCATTGCTTTGCAGTCATGGTCTCTGGCTTTTTCTCTGTAGGAGCTTGCATTTCTGTTTTAGCATATGTCGTTGCGTCGAAGGCCATTCTTTTTGCTTCCTGCATGTTTTCATCTGCTTCAGCCATCTCCCATGCAATATTATTATTGTTGGATGCCATGGCAGGCTTGTCCAGCTTACTGTTCCATTCTTTAAAGGAAGCAAAGTTTTTTTCTTTCGCATAGGAAGTTGCAATGGCTGATTTCATAAAGTCATCCATTTGCTTGTCTTTTTCGGTTAGTTGAAATGTTTTTACGAAATCATTATATATGAGTACTTTTTTTGCTGCAGTTGTTTCTTTTCTAAAGTCCTGCATACGATCTGCTTTTTTCCATTCGCCATTTGGGAAAGCCGTTTTCATTGCGGTAGTTAAACTATCAGCTTGTTCTGTTCTTTTATTTTTTGAACTATTTTGAATAAGCATTTTATATCCCTGTTCAGTAAGCGACGAACTTGCAGCATAAGCAGTTAATTCCGCATCAATCATTGGAAGCGCTTCTTTGCCTTTTGCTTTGCTCAATGTTGTTATATATGTGCTCATAAAAACAGGATCGGATTTTATGTTGGGGTATTGGCCGATTCCGTCTTTCATAATCTGGAATGCTTCTGCAGGATTTGATGGCCGGCCAAATAAACTGGGGCCGTATATATTTTGAAAATTGGCTGCTGCCGCATAATATCCCTGTACAGGAATATTCTTGTCATTGTAAACCGGGATAAGATAGCCTTTGGTTTTGTTCTGATCTTTTTCTGTACCTCCTGAAAAATCGAATACGATAAAATTAGTGCTGGCATCAATTTGAACCGAGCCGCTATACAGATTGGCTTTTTGGTTCAGAGAGGGTTCTGTCACTTTAAATCCTTCATTGTTGAATTGATAAACAGCAATATCAATATTGGCTTGCCCTGATAAAGGCGAGTTTGTTTTATCATACTCAAAAGACAACTGGCTGCTTTGTTTTGGATTTGCCGGCGTAAGTTTAAGTGATTTAAAAACTAATTGTGCATTTAACTGTAATATGCCGGTAATGCACAAAAGCACGAATATGAACTTTTTCATAGCTGAAAAATTTAGATTCCAAATATATCTAATATAGTTTGGTTGGCATCCGGAAAAATATACTTCTTTGCAGTTTACATTTACCCCTTTGAAAATTACAATCCCAAACTTCAAAAATTCCTTTAGCGACCCGATTAAGTAATTGATAATATTGTCCAAATCGTCTTGATATCCGGCTGAAAAAGACTACCTTTGCGCCTCAAAAAACAGCTAGCCGCTGTTCGCCATTAGCTATAAGCATGTTGCATGTAGCTTGTAGTTAACAACTTATAGCTAAAAGATTAACACTAATGAATATTCGCAACATCGCCATCATCGCCCACGTAGATCATGGTAAAACAACACTAGTAGATAAAATTTTACATGCCACGCAGGTGTTCAGGGATAACCAGGAAACCGGGGAATTGATCATGGACAGCAACGATCTTGAAAGAGAACGTGGTATCACCATTTTCAGCAAAAATATATCTGTAAACTATAAAGGCACTAAAATTAATGTTATTGATACCCCGGGCCATAGTGACTTTGGCGGTGAAGTTGAAAGGGTTTTGAAAATGGCTGATGGTGTTTTGCTTTTAGTCGATGCGTTTGAAGGGCCGATGCCGCAAACACGTTTTGTATTGCAAAAGGCGTTGGCGCTTGGTCTTCGCCCGATTGTGGTTATTAATAAAGTTGATAAGCCAAACTGCCGTCCGGATGAGGTACACGACGCCGTTTTTGAATTGTTTTTCAACCTGGATGCTACAGAAGACCAGCTGAATTTTCCTACCATTTATGGCAGTAGCAAAAATGGCTGGATGAATACATCTTTAACTGAAACGGATAATATTTTCCCTTTACTTGATGCAATCCTGGAATATGTTCCCGAGCCAAAAGTAAACTCAGGTTTTTCGCAAATGCAGATCACTTCACTGGATTATTCTTCTTTTCTTGGAAGGATCGCTGTGGGTAAGGTTGCCCGTGGCAGCATAAGAGAAAGCCAGCAGATCGCGTTGATGCAGGCTGACGGTGCGATCAAAAAAATGAAAATAAAAGAGCTGTATGTATTTGAAGGAAT
>JBDSBG010000077.1:0-19657 GCA_039921685.1 Ferruginibacter sp. | reverse complement strand
ATAAAATTACTTCCAGATAAAACGGAATGTATAAAACTGTTCAGTCACCTTGCCAATTGCCAGGTTAAATGGATGGCAAGAATAAAGCAGGATGAAAATGCCGCAGAAAAAAGTTGGTGGGAACCTGTTTATGACCTTGAAGATCTGGAATTGGAATGGCAGAAAAGCATCGATCTTTGGTTGAAATATCTTGATGAAACAACAGAAGAAGAATTATCAACAGAAGTGACCTTCATTGGATTTGATGGAGGAATTTATGCAGCAACTCCAATGGATATTGCATTGCAATTGAATTATCATTCAATACATCACCGGGCCCAAATGCAAACGATCATTCGGCAACAAGGGCTCGAACCTGATTTTCTTGATTATATCGGCACGAAGTACAGGAAACTTACATAAAAAAGTACTTCCTCATTCTTCCTTTAAGTTAACCTGCTTATCTTAATGCACAACACTCACTTAAATCATGAATAAATTAATAATCATCATTATCAGCTTTGCCCTGGTTTCGTGTGGGCCAAAGTATAAAAACCCACATGTAATCATTCAAACAGGAATGGGTGATATTGAGTTAGAATTATTTCCTGACAAAGCACCAAAGACGGTAGCAGCTTTTTTATCTTATGTTGATTCAGGGTATTACCGGAATGCTGCCTTTTATAGGGTGATTAAAGCGGATCAATTGCCTACTGATTTTAACAGTGGAGTCATACAGGGCGGTATATACAAGTCACATAGTGATAAGATCGGGAAAGTAAAACCTATGCCCCACGAATCAACAAAACAAACAGGGTTATCACACCAGGATGGGTTCGTTTCCTTTGCAAGCCTTGGAGCAGGCACAGCTACAACGGAATTTTTTATTTGCATTGGCGATCAATCCGGGCTTGATGCAGGTGGTGCCGGGAGCAAAGATGCACAGGGCTTTGCAGCCTTTGGAAAGGTTTTTAAAGGGATGAAAGTTGTAAGGAAGATACAAAATCAAAACAGCTACGGAGATATGTTTGAAAAGAAAATAGATATTTCAAATATAAAAAGATTGTGATTCCAGGAAGATCACAACTAATAACTTTTAACCTCATAGGATTTTTGTTCTAGCCCGTTATGATTGATCGGCTTTTAGTTCAAATAAATATCAGCTCAAAAAAATTTCAGTTTAATTTTACCCAATGAAATCTATTTCTCTTGTTCTCTGCATCTCTTTTTTTTTATGTTTACAAAGTTGCAGTAGCTCCCGGAAAGCCGTACATGCAAATCCAGGCAATGACACAGAGATCAGGAGCAGGATTGTTATAAAAAATAAAGTTCCTTCAAGAACCATTGATACAAAAGATATTTCTGCTGATGAATTAGTTGTGTTTGCAGAATCGTTGCAAGGAGTTCCTTATAAATATGGTTCTTCCGACATTAAGAAGGGGTTCGATTGTTCGGGTTTTATCAACTATGTTTTCAATCATTTCAAAATCAATGTTCCGCGGAACTCTGCGGGGTTTACAAATGCAGGCACAGAAGTTTCCATGAAGGACTGCAGGCCCGGAGATATTATTTTATTTACCGGCAGTGATGAAAACAGCGGCGTCGTAGGGCATATGGGTATCATCACCTCAAACAATAATAAAAAGATCAGCTTTATTCATTCAGCATCGGGTGGAGGAAGGGGTGTGATGATATCGGGGATGTCGGAATATTTTGTTGCACGCTTTGTGAAAGTCATCCGTATATTCAATATGCCAGGATAAACAAAAGGGTATGAACACGAAAAACTGGCTTTATTTGGCTACCTTGCCTGATCATGCAGAGCTGAAAAACTGCTGTACAAACGCATTTTGATTTGATAACTTTTATTTCTTTTAAAAAATGAAGAAGAACATCTCTTTTGGGCTATACATTGTTGTAGCTGTATTCACTATTGCCAGTTGCAGTAAATCGAGCGATACCGGCTCCGCACCAGTAGTGCCGCCCACAGATACAACTTCCACTCCGATCCAATCACCTGCAAAGGAAACGTTTGAATCAGGCTCAAAAGATGCTTATACTACTTCAACAATAACGCTTTCTACAGGTAAATGGAGTTTTGATAACGCAGTGATCGGTAATACTGGCGATGATAGAAAGAATGGTGCTAAAAGCGCAAGGATACAGGAAAATGGAAAGCTTACCATGAATTTTGATATTGTAAATGGTGTGTACAGGGTTGCGATCGCAAGTGCCACTTATGCTGCTGACGGTCCGAGTACATGGCAACTTTGGGCATCATTCAATGGCGGTTATTCTTATTCCCAAATGGGAGCCAGTATCACCACCAGCTCAGCCACGTTGCAAAACGATACCATTGTTGTAAATGCCGTTGCCAAAGCAAGGTTTTCTATTCGTAAAGTTTCGGGTGGGACTGCCCGTTTGAACATCGATGACGTAGAAGCAATCCTTACATCCGGCCCATTACCGCCCAATTTTGCAGATGATAATAATATCCTGATGGGAAACCCCTCAGATGCAACTCCCTCCATTCTTGATATCACTAATTATTACATGGATAAAACCTATTATTCTGTTGCATATAACAGTGAAATCAGGATACCAAGATGGGTGAGCTGGCATTTAAGCCAGGCCGACCAGGGCAGTACACCCAGGCAGGATGATTTCAGGCCAGATGAAGCATTACCTGTATCATGGTATCATGTATCCAATGAAAGTTATACAGGTTCTGGTTTCGATCGTGGGCACTCATGCCCGTCCAATGATCGTACGCTCACCGTGCCTGCAAATTCATCTACATTTTTAATGACTAATATTATTCCGCAAGCTCCAAACCTGAACCAGGGCCCATGGGCGAAATTGGAAGACTCCTGTAACAGGCTTGTAACGAGCCAGGGAAAGGAATTGTATATCATTTGCGGATCTTATGCTGTTGGCGGTACAGGGAATAATGGGTTATTGAATGATATTGATAACGGGCATATTTCTGTACCTGCATTTTGCTGGAAAGTAATTGTTGTATTACCGGCCGGTAGCAATGATCTTTCAAGAGTTAATAATGCCACAAGGGTGATCGGGGTAAACATGCCGAATGACAATGCAATTGGCATCAGCTCAGGCTGGAAAAATTTCAGGGTTTCCGTTCATGATATTGAAGCTGCTGTGGAAAATGCAACAGGCCAACCTTTTAATTTACTTTCCAATGTGCCGGGTGGGGTTCAGTTGGTGGTGGAGAACCAGGTAGATAATTTGTAATAGTCTTATTTTATTAATAGTCCCCGGTTGATCTCCTTCCGGGGATTTTTTATTGATATCTCTTTCATCAGTAAAAAGTCCCGATAGAAATGTATAATGCGAAACCTTCAAACTTTAATGTTTATAAATTTGAAACCGGCCCTTGAAGAGGGCGTTACGGTATAATAAACGCAAATATTTATAGACTGCTTTTTACTCTAAATTCAAACTCCCAAACCGCAAACATTCCTCCCAATATTATAAGCCAGATGCGTAGCATCGATATATTTTTTAGCAGCGGACTTCAGTCCATTGCTAAAGCAGTGGTATGAATTGAGAGCCGTAGGCTCGACATATTTAAAATCTATCCGGGTAAAGCCTTCCGGCTCTCAAATGTAGGATTGCTTCTAATCACTGGACTAAGGTCTTTTTAGCCTTACCGTATAATACCCGCAATTATCTATTTGACTACTTTTTATTCCGAATTTCAACTTCGAAACCTAAAACCATCACCCATTATTATATGCAGATGCGTAGCATCGGTATATTTTTTAGCAGCGGACTTTAGTCCGTTGCTAAAGCAGATATATGTATTGAGAGCCGTAGGCTCGACATATTTTGTAGCCAATAAAAAAGACCGCTTTTCAGGCGGCCTCTTTTGCTCTTGCTGATGTAAAAATGCTAACGTAAAATGTTATAATTCCCATTTGAAAAAAGATGGCTCCATTTCAACTTCTTTACAAGGTCCGTCGTATCCTGAACGATCCCGAAATCGTGTACGTGTTAGTAGTTGTTCCATTTGTTACTGTTAGTGTGGTCGCAGGAAAAGATCCTGAAATAAATTGGCCTACAGGTCCAAATTCAGAAATTGTAACGTATGTGGTAGGGCTGAATAAATAAGTACTGTTTGGTGTGGTTTGGATATGGCTTGAACTAAATGACATTAAATCCTGCTCAGTTCCTAATCCTATGTTGGCGTAATTGATATTAAAAGCCACAGAGTCATTCGCACTACCACCGCCAAACGACGAGATAACAGCTCCGGGAATTGAGTATTGATAAAAATAATTAGGTGTAGCAGCTAAATTATAATCAACACCGTTTACCATATAATTAATGTATTCATTGGTTGTAAGCCCACATGCAGATAATGTTCCCGTATTAACCACGCCTGATGCTGCCGTACCGGACCATGCAGTACTTTGTTGTTGTGATGCAAAATCTTCCACAACAACTTCCACTGCTGCTGTACTTCCGTTGCAGCGGGTAAGGGTTCCCGAAAAACTTCCATTGGTAATCGCTGTTATCATTTGCAGGCCTTCCCAGTAGATGTAGGCATTACCACTTGCCACGGGCAAGCCATTACAATCGTTGGCACTGCCGGAAATGCTCAACGTGTACAGGGGAGAGGGGTCGCTTATCGTTATCGTTCCAAGGTCTGTAGCCTGTGAAAATGGCCCAATGTTTTGAGAATATATTGGATCATAACAACTGCTCAGCACTTCGAGCAATAATGGCTCGTTACTAAATACCATACCCCCTACATGGCCGGTGGAATCAGTCAATCCATAAGAAAATGATCCATTATTGGTCCTGGTTATTTTTACAGTGGCTCCTGGTAGAGCGCCGGTTGAAGTATGAACAGTTAATTCAAGGTAAACAGCATTGAATGGCTGATCACAATTCCAGAAAGAAAAATGGGAAACATCGCCTTCATAATAATTACCTGTTTTAGTTGCTGTACCTTCTTCTTTCCATAGGCCATCTGTTTCATTTAATGACCAAAGAGGCATAGATGCAGGAGCATCTGCGGATAAAGATGCAGGCACGGTGAAACGTAATTTTGCAGTTTTACTTGTTGCTATTTGTAATAATTCTCCCGACTGTCCCTCCAATTGAACAGCAAGCATTGCATATGATTTTAATAGTACCCTGAAGTTATTAGCATCTGTTGCCTGGAAACTTCCCGGGATTGTTTGGGAAATATCACTCAACGAAGGATTAATATAGGCGGCATACACATTGATAGATCCCGTGTAAGCCTGACCGGTAGCTTCTACGACTACGCTGTTGGGCTGCAAAGTAACAACAGAATTATTTGGAAGCGTAACCGCACCACCATTCGAAGCGTCCACATTACCAGCCAGGGTTTTGCGGGTAAGTTTGATCTTAATATAATTGGATGAACCATTCACAGCCGAAAAAGTACGGATCCCTTTAAAGTATCCATTTACCTCCACCGATACAACAGATGCATATTTATCAATTGTTATATTATTGAACCGGAATAATCCCCTGCTGTCGGTAGTACTTGTATTGGCGCCCGACTTTACAGTAGCACCTTGTACCGGGGTATTGTTTTCGTCCATAACAACACCGCTCACCGATGCCTGCACCGGGCTGGGGTTTAATATTTGGCCGATATTGTTATTATCAGGCACAAAGTTGTCGAGGTCTTTTTGGCACGAACCCAAAGAAAACAGGGACAAAAGGACCAATATTGCAGTAAGGTTTTTTAATAATTTCATAATTTGTTTTTTATACGGTTTGCAGGATAAGGATCAATCGTGTAAAAGATGCCCGTAAATCAGGATTTGTTGCCCGGAATAATAAGTTTTTATTGATTTAAGGCAATATTTTTCTTCCCACGAATATATACAATTTGAAAATTGGTAATGGTACAGCCTCCATTTATATGCATTGCTATATTCGTCACGGGAACCCTGCTGCAAAGTAAAGATTGGATAATTTGAAAATAAAAATAGTCTTTCATTCTACAGTCTTGCATTTGGATAAGTGTTCAAATGATTATTCAGAAAATTAATCACAAACTATTCAGCATTGGTTATGGTAGTGAAAATATGCTTCATGTTTGGCTATATTTGCCGAAGCTAAAATATGACCTGTTGAAAAAGCTGCTTTGTTTAATTTTTTTATCAATCCCATCATTGATCTTTGGCCAATCTGTCGGCAGCCTCCATATATTTTCTGAGAACGCTGATAAGTTTTACCTCTTCCTTGATGGAAAAAAGCAGAATGATATTGCCCATGCTAATATCCGGATACAGGAACTCCCCGATCTTTATTATTCCGCAAAAATAATTTTCGAAGATTCTTCGATTGCGCCCATCACAAAAAACAACCTGTATGTTTCTGATGGTGATGATATCATGAAAGACGCTTCTTACAGGATACGTCGTGACAAAGCAAGTAAACCCAAACTTAGCTTTTATTCAATGTTGCCAGTAGAGCGAAATTTTGTTGCCACTTCCGACATGTATGTTTTTCATTTTGGGCAGTCGGCCGTGTTTGAGACCATGCCCATAGTAGAGAAAAAAGAAATACTGCCTGTTGCTACAGGTGCAATACAACTGGGAAGCCTAAACGTTTTTTCGCAGAATGGCGATAAATTCTATCTTTTCCTGGATGGGGTAAAGCAGAATGAGATAGCCCAATCTAATATTAGTGTACAGCAGATACCAGGCCTTTACTACAATGTAAAAATTGTTTTTAAGGACACGAAAATGTCATCCATCGTTAAAAATAATTTATTTATATCTGATGCTGATGACCAGCTTATGGATGCAACCTACCGCATACGCCGGGACCAGGCGGGGAAGCCTAAACTGAATTTTTATTCAATGACCAAGGTGCAGTCAAATTTCAAAGTTCCTGCGGGCATGTATGTTTATGATTTCGGGAAACCTTCGGAAGCGGTTGCGGCGATTGTGAAAACTAAAACTGCAAAAGCGCCTGTTAAAGGAACAGTCACGAATATTAAAGTTGTTGAACATCCATCTGGGCCCGCAGCCAATAATACAGCCGCTGACAGCAAAGCTACCAGGGCTCCTTTAATTGCTTCGCCGACCGGTGAAATGTTGGCCAATAAGAACAGTTCGGGTAATATCACAACTACTAAAACCGAAGACCTGAACAAAACCACACCCGAAATGAAGAAATGTAATGGGTGGCCGATGGGCAAGGGTGACCTGGCAGCAGCAAAGAAATTAATCCAGGAAACCGCTAAAGAAGATGAAAAGCTTGCTTCAGCAAAGGAACTCATTGCAACCAATTGTCTTTTGGCAAGCCAGGTGAGCGAATTCTGTGCATTATTGAAATCAGAGAAGTCGAAGCTTGCTTTTGCGAAATATGCTTATAAATTTACAATTGACCGGAAGAATTATACCGAGGTAAATAAGGCGCTTAGCCTTGAAACAAGTAAAAGGGAACTGACCAGGTTCATTCAGGGAGGATAATTAATTTTAAAATTATTCATTTTGAAGATTTGAAAATTGTTTCTCTTTATTTGGTAAACGCTTTGATTATGAATTATAATCATCTGTGTTGGAGTACTAAACAATGATTCCATCTTCAAATCTTCAAATTATCGGTGTAGCTTTGTTGATTGCAGTAAAAATGTCATTTAGAATGCGCATAACCAGGAATACTCTTTTATTCACTTTTCTAGTGATGGTCGGTATTGGCATGCAGCAAACTATCCTGGCGCAATGTACAACCCCGATCAATACATTTCCATACGATGAAGGATTTGAAAGCAACACCAATGGCAACTGGGTTTCTATCCCTGTTGCAGCCTGGCAGTGCGGAACGCCCGCATATCCCAAGCCAGTGCTTTCTCAACCCGGCGCAGGTACTAAAAGCTGGATTGTTGGTGGCTTAACCACCAGTTCGTATGCAAGCGGGAACTCTGAATTGAGAAGTCCTTGCTTTGATTTTTCAACCCTTATTAATCCCCGTATATCTTTCCTGGCCTTTTGGGAAACGGAAAGAAAATTTGATGGTTGTACTTTCCAGTATTCATTGGATGGTGCAAATACATGGACTACTTTGGGCACCATAAATTCAAATAGTAGCTGCGATGGAATAAATTGGTTCACCTATGACCCCATCAATTATTTGAATGGAGAGCCCGGTTGGTCAGGTAATGTCCAAATTGTTGGAGGTGGAGATGGTACTTGCCTTTATGGCCTGGGGAGTGGAAAGTGGGTAACTGCACAACATAATATGTTGATGCTTGCGGGGCAAAGCAGTGTTGTTTTCCGGTTTTATTTTGGCGCAGGAAACCAATGCAATGATTTTGATGGTTTCGGAGTCGACAACATTCATATTGGAGAAACACCTCCTCCTGGGATTGCAGATTTTACACATAGCTGCAATGGCAGTGTACACCAGTTTACAAATAATTCAACAGCTTGTAGTGTATTATGGGATTTTGGTGACCCTCTATCATTTTCGCCAACTTCCACAGATCTCAATCCCACTCATTCTTATAATATCAAGGGGCGTGTTTATACCGTCACCCTCACTGCTTATTTTGCTTCAGGGGCATCGGATACAAAGACAATGCAGATAAATGAACCAGGCTACGAACCACATGTTGTAAATCTTAATAAGTGCTTTGGGGACATGGACAATAGTTTCGAATTGATCAATCTTGGTGAAGCGTCAAATGAATATATATATTCATGGAACTCTAACCCGGTTCAAAATACAGTAGTTGCAAATAATTTGCCGGGTGGAACTTTTACTGTTACAGTTACTACGCCTTCGGGCTGTCCTTCAAGTGCGTCATTTGGTTTTGATGATCCACCCGTTTTAGTGGTATCCGGAACCCCATCTCCTGCAAAATGTGCTGTAGACAATGGTAGCATTACGGCAACGGTTACCGGCGGAGAAGCCCCTTACGTTTATAGCTGGAGTACAAACCCGTTTTACGATAATGCCACACTCAACGATCTTGCTCCCGGAACTTATGCTGTTCAGGTAACAGATAACCTTGGTTGTGTGAGAGAAGCAGACAATATAGTGGTGCAGGCAGTAACAAACCAGGTAAACGTTTCATTGGGCAATGTTGATTTTATCTGCCCTGGACAAACACTTATTCTTGATGCAGGTTCATTTGCTAAATATAAATGGCAGGACAATTCAACTTCGCAAACATTTAAAGTGACAACAGCGGGAATTTATTCTGTACAGGTTACAGATAAAGATGGTTGTACGGGCTCAGCTTCTATTACAATAAGCGGCGATTGTAAGTTTGTTTATTTTCCTTCGGCATTTTCTCCGGGAAACGACGCATTAAATCCAACATTTGGAGCTATCGGTGATATTAATGCGTTAGAGTATTATAGCCTGGCGGTTTACAACCGTTTTGGACAAATTATTTTCAGATCAACAGATCCTTTTAAAAAATGGGATGGTACATTAAATGGGTATCCAGTTAACATGAGCAGTTATGTATGGATCGCAAAATATAAATTGCGTGGCCAGGAAAACGTATTTAAAAAAGGGACCGTGCTTGTTTTGCGGTAATGCGTTTACATCGTCATCGGGAGTTCGGCAGTTTAATAATTTTCAATTGCCCACTAGCAATTAAACTAACTGCCATTATTGTTTATATTTATCCCCAAAACACTACATATGAAAAGATTGCTACTTCTAATTACGCTTGCTGTCCCAACAATTCTTTTTGCTCAACGAACAGGAAACCTTACCGTCTTCTCAGAAGACGGAGATAAATTTTATCTTGTTCTAAATGGTGAGAAACAGAATGATAAACCCCAAACCAATATTCGTGTTGAAGAACTTCCTCAACCCTATTACAGTGCAAAAATAATTTTTGTTGATTCTGCATTGGCAACGATTACTAAAAATATTCAAATTGCTGATCCTGATAATAAGATGATGGATGTTACTTACAGAATACGCAAAGACAAAGCAGGTAAAGTAAAATTGAATCCTTATTCGTCTATTGAAGTACAACCTGATTTTGTGGCCCCGGAAGGAATGTATGTTCATCATTTTGGCCGTAAAGCTGGAACTGCTGGTATAACGCAAACAACAACTACTACAATTAATTCCAATACAGTGGATGCAACCGTGAATGTACCTGGTGTGAGCATGAATATTTCTATCAATGATCCTGAATTATCGGCAAGCAGCACAACCACAACAACCACCAGTTCACACAGCAGCCATACAAATACAAACACGAACCACGACGAACAGCAATCTAACAACAGCAGTAATAGTTGTAGAGGATGGGCAATGAAACAGTCTGACTTTGCAGCTGCAAAGAAAACAATTTCTGATGCAAGTTTTGAAGAAACTAAATTGTCAACTGCAAAAAGTATTGTATCAGCCAATTGCCTGTCTTCCGACCAGGTAGTTGCAGTTTGCGAACTTTTTAGCTTTGAAGATTCAAAATTGCAATTTGCAAAATACGCTTACAAATACACGATCGACCCAAAAAATTATTTTAAAGTAAACAACGTGTTTTCGTTCGACAGCAGTAAAGAAGAGCTGAGTAAGTTTTTGAGTGGAGATTAAGTAAACTGGATGGATAAATTGAAGGGGTTGATAGAATTAAATTAAGGGCATTCTCTTATTTACTTTATCAACCCATTTCACTTTTAAGCCTCATCAGCCGATGCGTAATTTTTCAAAAAAAAATGTCTCGTCCACTTCCTTCACGGCTCCAGGTGCCAGCCCGTCCAACGTAATGCCTTCAATGGAAACCCTTATCAGTCTTTTGCAACGATGATGAACAGCCCCGATCATTTTTCTTACCTGGTGATATTTTCCTTCCGTTAGTGTTATGAGCAGCCAGGTATGCGGGCCGTACTTGTTACTGGTATCATCTTGAAGCCTGAAGAACATTTCGGGCTGTTCAACCAGATTCACTTCACATGGAGGAGTTATGTAATTTTCATTTCCTTTTACGCGGATACTAACGCCTTGCTGCAAACGCTTTAAATTATCAGTGCTTAGTATATTATTTACCTGTACCAGGTAAGTCCGGCTGTGCTTTTCTTCCCCAAGAAATAACAACCTGGTTATTTTTTTATTGGTGGTTAATAGTAATAAACCCTCCGAATTGCTGTCCAGCCTGCCAATGGCATGCGTCCCATCCGGAAAATCGAAATCAATGTTACCCAGTAAATTAACTTTGTGCGAACTGATAAATTGCGAAACCATATTCAATGGCTTGTTTAGGATAAAGTAGCGATGTAAAATCTGGTCCATTTATATAATTCCGATGTGCATAAAACTGTGCGAAACGAGTGCACAAGAATGAGGTTAAAAATTTGGAAACAATATTAGTATGATCGTACATTTATAATACAAAGAGAGGCTGACAACTGTAAAAAGAAGTAAGCCAATCGTAAAAGCATCGGGTTAGTAAAAGTTACAAGGTCAAGCAATTGAAATAGTAAGTGATACCAACTTGATGCTTTTTAATGTCGCTAAATTACAGAATTATATGAGGATTTTTTAAGCGGACGATTCTTATACCAAATAGAAATTAAAGCTGCACCACCGAAGAATTGTCAGGCTGAGCTTGTCGAAGCCGGGTTAGTTAGGAAGATCACCTTCGACAAGCTCAGGCTGACAGACAAGTATTAAAATCTAATTGGTATTAAAACAAAACAGTTGACTAAATTCATTTAGTCAACTGTTTTATTTTAGAGGAATCTGAAACATTAAGCTGTTACAGCCTTATTGGCATCACGATATTTTTTTATCAAATCATGAGAGGTTTTTAATGACTCCTGCTGGGAAGTGATCAACTGTCTTGTATCTGCATCTATTTCGGCATCAGAAGCCAGTGCATCTTTATATGCAGTTTGTGCAGCATCTTCTCCATATTCGCAAGAGCTCAGAATAGCATTGCGGTCATTTCCCGTGAAGGTTGCTTTTACATCCATCCAAACACGATAGATTTTGCCCATGTTTGTTGTATCTGTTGAAGGAGTTGCCCCAAGCCTGGTGATTTCGTTCGACAATTCCGATTTATATTTTCTGCTTTCATCAGCCATTTTATTAAATATAGCTTTAAGGTCGATGTCTATGTTTTCAGCTTCCTTCGCAGCCTTTTCGTATCCTGTGATCCTGTCATTGTTGATTTGAACAAGGTCATTTAAAACTTCGGCCAATTTTTCGTTTGTGGTCATGATGATTTTTTTTAATTAAAAATTATTAATAGTAATTGCAGACTTTAATCTGTGTGATTGGTAAAACAAGGACTGAGCCATGATCAATATCAAGTAGATTTCGTTTGATTTAATCAACTACAGCGATTCATTGGTAATCATTTTTTCCTGTTTCGTGGAATTTTATCAACAAACTAGTTTCCAAATACCAAAGTCATTAGGTCCATCAAGGAAGACACCTTAGCCTGACATGCCCTGTCCTTCTGAAATGCGTTAATTGTATTCATAGCAGAATGGCTAAACTAATAGGAGCAACTCCTCGCCTTGCCTTACGTAAAGCGGGCATGAAGCCAAATTTAAAAAAAGTTGAAACCAACTTCCCCCCAATAATGCCAAATCGATTTGAGTGGTTCGTTGTTTTCACTTTGCTCAAACCTATTTTTGATTTTAGTTAAGCATGCTTCTAATCCATTTGTGAAAAAAAGCATTCATTTCTGAGCAAATCCTTTAAGTGATTGAAATTAAAAATACTAGCTTGAGTTATGATTGCACATCAAAGAAAATATCATACTTCACTAGGCAAATATCTTTTTGGAAATAATGATGCATCGTTTTGCGATGATGTCAATGATTTTATAAAAAAGTCCCGAATCGCTCAAAATGGCAAGTGTATCCATTTGGGATTCTAAGCAAGTAATCCTGATGTTCGGGTTCTGCAGTCCAAAATTTACTAATCGGTTCTAAAGTAGTTACTACTTTGCCACTCCATTTTTTGGAATTATTAACAGTTTGAATAATTTCTTCAGCCACCTTTCTTTCTTCGTCATCCTGGATAAAAATTGCCGAACGATAACTGGAACCTCTGTCATTGCCCTGTCTGTCCACTGTTGATGGATCATGAATTCGATAAAAATAATCGAGAATTTCTCTAAAACTTGTTTTTTGGGGATCGTATGTCAACTCAATTCCTTCGGCATGACCGGGATGATTTCGATAGGTTGGATTTTCATTTTCACCACCTATATATCCTACTTCCGTATCAATTATTCCGGGCCGTACTCTAAATAAATCTTCCATTCCCCAAAAACAGCCACCAGCTATGTATGCCTTTTTATAATTTTCCATTTATTTAAATTTAATTTTTAATTGATAAAAATCGCCAACATGGTTTAGTGTGTTTACTGGCTTTAAAAATATTTTTGAAAACTAAACAATCTTGCTAATGTAAAATACCGTCTATATGCATATAAAATTCAGGGCTGAAAAAAACCCGATTTTTACGAATCACAGTACATTCGTTATCGACGGGGAGTTCGCATGTTGTACCTGTATTCCAAAAAGGATGCCCGGGTTATCGATAATTCCTTATATAAATATTCAATATAATAATAGGTTGCGGACATTATCAGTTCTCAATCAATTTACAATTTTCCAAAAAATGAATAATTTCCTGCTCAGGCATTTCGCACGGTTTCAGCAGGTTCAACTTAGCGGTAAAATAGTAATTGAAACTAATGAAGTGGTTTCCGCCCAATTCCTTTGCATATATTTTAATACTCTTTCCATCATTGAAATCTGTCCTGCTCACGCCATATTTTTTGCCTTCGTATGTTACTTCTGAATAACCAGTTGCGAATGTTTTTATTTTGTGTATCAAATCCATGAATCGATGAAGTAAAGTTTTAAAAAGCCTTTTTTGGATTTTAGATTTGTTTAAAATAGGTGGCGTATTTCATTTGGATCATTTGCAATTTTGGCGAAATATATCTTTCACAAAAAATACCCTTTTTGTTTTTTTTGTAATAATCGTGTTGCTCCTCCGTGTTTAGCCTGAATTGAATGAATAAAAGTGCCTGAGTGATAATTCTTTCATCAAAATCAACCTGGCAGTCAGAAATCAACTTTTGAGAGTCGGCTATTTTCCCATCAAAAACATACACTGCAGAACGGTACTTTTCACGAAAACTATGCCTTTTAGTTGATGCATGAGTATGTAGATGTATATCAGTTAAAATCTTTAAAGAAATGACACCGGGATCGTAATGAACAATCACAGCTTCGGAAAACCTATCATTCGGAATTGTTGAACTAATCCAGCCCTGTTCTACCTTTTCCACTCCTATCAATGACTGAAAGTAAGCCTCTGTACACCAATGACAGCCTCCGCCAAAACCAATTTTCTCAATGCTCATTCTATATAGCTACATTAAAATATGTGATAAACATTGGCGACTTGATCTGTTAATGAATGGAGTATTTTATTTATAATTTGGTCGTTTTTTGAAACTCGTCTTTCACTTTTTCATACAGCTTAACATAGAAAGGATTAGTTTGATTGGCAAAATATTCATCTTGTATTAATTGAAATCCGCTTGCTCTGTCTCCCAAACCGTAAGTCAAAATAGCTACCGATAGTTTATGTCTTGGTGGAAACCCAATATCCGGTCCTATTTGTTGGTAGCTTTTCAAAATATCTTTTCTTGTTCTGTGTTTTTCAAAATATGGCAAAATTGATTTGTCTATTATTCCAGTCAAATCTAAAATGAGGTCTTCTAAATTGTCAATAAGTTTAAACCAATTTTTATTACTCACTTTGTCAACAATAGTGCAGTAACAGTCACTCATTTCGCAATCAGCTGTTCTAATTGTAGAAGCTGTTGCCCATTGATTTAAAAAATAATGCCATTCCTCACTGTATATTCCAAACTCTAAATTTATATCTCCCGAAGTAAAGGACCATGAAGGACCTAATCTTAATTCAATTATTTGAAGTAGCCCTGTGTCCGTTTCTCTTCTAAAGGTAAAAGCTCTTTTTCTAAAGCCTTTACCCTTCAGGTAAACTTCCAGTTTGCCAAGTATGTATTTTCTTTTATCCTGGTTTTCTGTCACTGGAAATTATCAAAGGTTAAGTGCTTCATAACGGCGGCGGCTTTATGTAAGTCGGGGAATTCACCAGCTGTCCGGAACCGAAGCTAAAATACTAAACAAAAGTTGAAGTTTAGAACTATTGAGCGGTAGAATTCTTTCCGGCGAAAACTTCGTCGCTCCCTTGCGCAAAACTGGTTAGCAGCCAGCACGAGATATCAAAGGGGTGGAGATCTCTTGCTGATTTTCTTTATTTTCCCCATGCTTTTTTACCCTTAATATGAGCTGTCAAAGTGAGAATAAGGGGAGCATACGATCGCTAATATCGTATTGCAAAATTCTTGAAGTCGACTTTTGTCTTTTCCATTATATAGCTAACAAAATTGAAATCCTCCTTTGACATTATATCCCTTTTAAAAGATGAGTACTTTCCATGATCGTAAATTTCGATCTCGTAAGGCTCTGGATCTAAACAACCAGCACAGGTAGTTATATTATTAATTTCACCTGTATTATACCTGGCAAAAAATGTTTTTATCTCTGCGCTTTCTTCCCCTGTATAATCATAGCAAAGTTGATTGAATGGACTACTGTGAAAACTATCAACTTTTTGTTCGTATGGATAATTAAAAGGCTGTTTGACACAAAGTAAAATCCAATTTGAAAACTCTGTCAGTTCAACCATTAATATTTTATTAAATCTTTTAGTTACCACAATTCTTGCGATGAACTTTGTGCTGTCTTTGTAATTTTCCAAATCAACAACATTATAGTTAATTCGGAATATTTGGCTGGTAGATAATGCCGGGGCCGGAATTTTTAGATCTACAGGCAGGATTTTCTTTTCCACTTTTGTCTTACAGCCCAGGAAAACTGTTAATAATATGCAGTAACTAAAATATTTCTTTACCATTAAAATGTCATTTTTGCTTTCGCATAACGTTGATGCATGTCGCAGGTGGGGAATTAGAACTTCCTCCTCCGCGCCCGTTTATTTATAAAGAAAACAAATTTTTATGTAACAACAAGGCAAACCATTCCATTGAGTGCGTAGCCAAATGCTGTAGCGAATAAACAAATGATCAGGCCATTTAAGTGAAGATAAATATGCTATGTACAAATTGCAATATCTCGTCCCGGCTTTGGCAAGGCACAGTTGTTCACTGGTTGTTCAAGATATTATTAGTAAAAATGCTGTGTTAATTTTGCTAATTTTGGAATGTGCTTTTTTATTACAATTGACTTTAACAGGCTTTTCATGCAGCATAACACATTCGCTTTAATACGTTAACCCGCTAAATTCATCTACATGTATTTTCTACAAATTTCATCATCGTTCAATTGGAAAGAGTTAATGTTAGGGGGAGAAAATTGGAATTTTCTACTTGAGACTGTTTTGCGCACTTTCATAATGTTTATTATGATATTGGTTAGTCTCCGGTTATTGGGTAAACGCGGGGTCAAACAGCTATCAATATTTGAACTCGTGGCAATTATCAGTTTAGGTTCGGCAGCAGGCGATCCAATGTTTTATAAAGATGTAGGAATTTTACCAGCTCTGATTGTTTTTATAGTGATTGTTGGCCTCTACAGCCTTATTACTTTTCTTATTGGAAAGAATCAAAAATTTGAAAGGCTGATGGAAGGAAGGCCTATCTGTCTAATTCAGGACGGCATATTTTTAATCAGCAATTTTGCAAAGGAAGCGTTAGGGGCAGACGAGTTTTTTGCCGAGCTCCGGATGCAAGGCGTTTCTCAGCTAGGTCAGATTGAGCAAGCGATCGTGGAAAGTTCCGGTAACATTAGCATCTTTTATTTTCCTGAGGAGGAAGTAAGATATGGACTGCCAATCATGCCTGATTCCCTGGATTTCTCCAGCCAAATAATTATTGAAGCTGATCACTATGCATGCACCTTTTGCGGTTACACGGAAAAATTGGAAGCTGATACAAAACATACTTGTCCAAAATGCAAAAAATCCACGTGGGTGAAGGCTAGTAATAAAAAACGGATACAATAAAATTCATTTAGGTGAGTTGAAAGTTAATACTTCTTTTTTCCTCCGCTGGTCTTCCGAATCTTCAAAAGCCAGTAACTACAACCCGTGAGCGCCGCCGCCTGGTCTCCAACGGGGCTAAAGAAGAACGAGACATTTCCCTGTTTCCGCCAAGGTTCTAGTATTGCTGCAATTGGAGAGTTGACCAACTGTCCGGAACTGGAAATAAATTTATAGCTAAAATTTGATGTTTACCTAATGGCTGCTGTTCTTCAGTACACGGTCAAAGTCTGGCTTGCCAAACCAATCATCGTCTGTGTCGCCTAAATTTTTTAATCCCCATTTTGCAAATTGCTTTGCCTTTTGAGGTTTCTTGTTCTCAAATATTAATGTCATAGCCCATGCAAAGCGAACGTCTGTTGTTGAAATAGAAACTCCGGTTTTCTCAGACCAGTTACCGTGAAAATTTTTCAATTCGTCTACCTTGAATGATTCAAGAATATTAGGTGTCTCTTTAAACTTATCAATTACCGGAAATGCTTTGCTTTTTATGGCCTTCAAAATTTTATTTAGTGTCTTAAGGTTGGTGGCTTCGTCGTCAGCATATTCCCATTTTTCGCATCTTGCATATTTTGTCAAGCCCATTTTAAACTCGTATTGATAACTACTTATTTTCCTGATGTCCAACTTTCCCATAGAATTTTTGTCGACTTGCTTTGGATGTATTGCAAAGCCTGCGGAACAACTGCCGCCCCATCTACCTGGGTCAATATAAATGGCAATTAAAAAATCGTCTGTTTCTTGTTTATATTCAAAGCCTGTTCCTTTGAAACCATGATTTCGCATTTCCTGTCCGAAAGATTTTGCAATTTGCTTTTTAAAGTCTGCTGTATTTATCATGCTGTGTTAATAGAATGTCCATAACGTTGCGGCTTTGTGCAGTTGGGAAATTGCCAACCGTCTGTTTGGAACTGAACCCTGCCGATAGGCAGGGCTAAATTAATAAAAAAGCCGAAGTTTAGAGCTAATGCCCAATAGACTAACGTCCAGCCGAAGAAAAAAGAAAACAAATGCTGAGAATACTTCGGTCAAGCCCCAATTGCTTTGTTGTGCGTTCGTTCTTTTATTTAATCCCTCTATTTCATTTTACTTACTCCTATTTTCTTTAGCATGTCAACCAGCGCTTCCGGAGCAGACCATTGAGGATTATGATCGGCTTCCAATTGCAAAACATCCCAACCTTTTTTTCTTGCCCTTTCAGCCTGGGGAGCGAAATCATCATCTTTGGGATTTGTACCTTTTGCAACGGTAAGTATATATGTTGTAGGAATCTTTGACCTCAGACTATTTTTTAGATTGATTGTATCACTGAATGTTTTAAAAGAATGAGGAACATCTTTTGGGGGCAATTTATCGGTAGCAACCCATGCTGGTATCATAAAACCGTTTACAACCATTTTTTTTAACTCATCTCCATGGGAACCCCATATTTTTAATACACTATCACCATTTTCGGGTACAAATGCATCTATGTAAATAAGCTTTGTAATCCTTCCTGGCAAGCTATCAGCTACACCAGTAATGACCATTCCTCCATAACTATGCCCCACCAAAATAACATTATGAAGATCTTCATACAATATCATATTTACCACATCATTAATATGCATGCTTAATCCTACATCAGGCGAGGCTAAATGTACACGTTCGCCTTGACCAGTTAATGTTGGCCGATAAACAGTAAATGCTTTGCTTGTAAGTAATGAATCAACTTTCTTAAATCCCCAACCACCACCCCAGGCACCATGAACAATAACATATATTGGTTTATTGGAAGCTTGTGAAAATGAAGTACAATATGCAGATGTGAGCGCTAATATCAATAACAAAGAAAGACTACGTTTCATATAAATATTTTCAAACGACATTTTAAACTTACTAATTTTTCCTCAGTATTTGATATTTGCTCATTGAAGAATGACGCACAACGGGGGGCATAGGCGAAGCTGGGATATTCATTGTTGGGTCAGGCCGCTGCGAATGCCTGATAAAGTAACGACTTTTATTTTACCAACAATGCAGCCAGCGCACTAAGAGCGTAGCAAAAATGCGGTGGCGGCTTTAGGAATGTCTCAGCCCATTAACTGGTGATTGGTGGAGATATCAGGCTGAGAATATACACTTCTGCCCCAGTTTTGCCAATGCATTTATTAGCTGAAGTTTTACTCCGATAATCGAAGTTTTAAATCCTTCCTACGATGAAGTATTCTTACAATCTCAATACCATTTTCTTTGTGGCTTCGATAAAAGATTTCTGGAACCGCCGCCCAATAAAATACAAAAGATGAAAATAACAAACAAAAGCCCAACGGAATTAGGTCTGCCGGAACAGCTACTGATAGCGTTAACGTAAAGGCTATTGATACAGACAAAATCACCAAACTGGCCGGTTATCAAAAATGGAATGTGTATGCCAAAGCTCCCTTTGGCAATGTATCAAGTGTGGTGGAATACCTGGGGCGTTATACTCATAAGATCGCCATTACGGCGCATCGTATCCAGGATATTACGGAAAGCAGCGTTGTTTTTAAATACAAAGATTACGCAGATGGCAATAAGCAAAAACAAA
>JBDSBG010000076.1:0-4228 GCA_039921685.1 Ferruginibacter sp. | reverse complement strand
ACATCTTCCGTCTCTGAATTGCCAAAGGATTTAATCATACTCCTGCCTTAAGTTACTAACGTCAAAAGTAAGTATTTTCTCGCAAACCAACAAATTTTGAGAGGTAACTGTTAGCTTCGCATAACGAGACGGCTTGGCGAAGGTGTGGACTTTTATATTCTTCTGCCTAGCCACGTCTGCCCATAAAGAAACGCAATTTTCCTTTAACCACAATGGTAAGCCTGCGGCACTTATTTGCGTAGCCCGCAGGCTGGTGTAAAAAACCTGTCCAGCCACTAACCGAAGTACAATAAAGATTTGAAGATGATATTTTTTCCTGCCGCCACACTTTTGCCAAACCGGGTGTAATACGCAGGCCAAAGTTGCGATGCTTAAAAGAAACACTGTCACGTCAAGCCGAGTATTGTCATTGCAGCTATTTAGGAATAAGAACTTAAAGATCAGAAAGTCCGAATACAACAATTAAACGAAATTAGAAATCCGAATGCAGTCCCTGGTCAACCTGTGCAAACAACCGAAGTACAAATTTACTTTCAAAATGCCGTTGAAGTTGTGGATTTTTCCAACAAACGAAAATGCCCACACTTCATCCTAAAATATTTTAATGCTTATAAAGAACTCCGAACACGGTATGATCATTAAGAAAGATTATTCTTGATTACAAACTCAACTTTCTCAACAGGAAAAGAACTTACTTGTCCGCAAACACCCTTAAAAACAAAAAGTGTGGGACTTAAAACCAAAAAAAGCCCATACCATAATTTTCAATAGAAACGAAAACCAGGGAAGACTATTTACAAAAAACTAGTTTACGGAATGCCTGTCTTACGAAAAGCAAGTAAAGAACTGCGAATTTTCTTTGGCTTGCGTATTACGATACGAATTTACGAAATTGGACATATGGGTGGAATTTATTTGAGATTGAAAATCAAGGAGATCGTTGTTGGTTTTTTTAACTGTTGATTGCGCCAATGCGCAGGAGGCCGTCAGGATCGTCTTCGTAAAGGTTGTCAAGGGGATTCATGATAGTTATCAATTTATCCTTACTTACATGAAGATACCGCTCAGTCGTCGAATGTCGATATGGCCTATCTTTGATGTATTCTACATCGATCCCTTTTTTGAGTAAATGTGTGGCAAAACTATGACGCAGGCTGTGAAATGAAAACTGGTTTTTATCTGTGCACTTAAAAAAACAGTTCACTCATTGCGGTAATAAAATGAAAACTATAATTGATTATGGGCAAGGGAACTTAATAGGCAAATGAATAAAAAAATAACCGGAACCACACCTGTATCATCTGGCCTTGCATGCTTTTATCAGCAAAATAAAAATCAAGAGCTACCTACCCTCCAATAGGAAATCCCCTCCGGCTCCCCGGCGTCGAAGAACAAACACTAACAGAAATCCCCCGTTAAATACAGTTTAACGGGGATTTTATGTGGGGGCTTGCGGGTAGTATTCTTAATGTTGTAGGCAGTAATCTATTTAAGATTGTCAATGTCGTCAATATCTCTTGGACGCCCGGTTTCTCTCTTATTTTTTAGTAAATCGTTATAGCCAATAAAATTGACTTTTAAATCTTCGATTATTACTACTTTTCGATTTACGAAGCATTCCTGGAAAATAACACCATCAATTTCCGTTAATAGATCAATTCGAAGTGGTGGATAGCCCAGTTGAATTACATTTCCTGGTTTTGTGAAATCTTCCTGGATAAGTTTAAAAGAAGAAAATCCAAATTCGTTTACTGATTTTAATATTAGTTCTGCATTTTGTGGAGTAGAGTTTAACCAAATATCCAGATCACCAGTGTAACGGGGATGGCCATGTATACCAACTGCATAGCCTCCAACAATTAAATATTCAACTTTGTTTTTGATTAATAATTCTATAAACTCTCTGAAGTCTTGAGTGAACATCTTTTTTATAGTTTATATATTGTTGCCTTAAAGTCTCAATAGCCTGAAGTCTCTCTATTTCACTTTTTGAATTCCAAAAAATAAACTCAGTACTTTTATTTTTTAAAGTAACTATTTTAAGGATTTTTTCCATGTTTCAAATATACCGACATTTCAAATGAGTATTGCCTACAATACAAATATTTTCGAAATAAGACGAACCGCCAAATTTAAGTCCATCATTGATCATCAAGAGATTGATTGTTGATCTTTTGAACTGCCAGTTGCGCCAAAGCGCTGCTTGATATCAAGGAAATAAGTTGATACGGATTCACTAAGTTTGCGCCCAAATTGTTAATCAAAAATTTGATGTTCAGCAATTACAATGAAGTTGTAAGATTGTTTAGCCCAGCTTACAAACCTGTCACTGTAGAAGATTACGGGTAATCATTCCTTACGCCGCGAGCAGGAACCGTTGTGTGACTTTTTCTTCCATCATTTTATTTTAGTCACAACTCTGTGACTTTTTTTTCGGCGGCATCTTCAAAGTCACAACCTTGTGACTTTTTCATTTCCCCAAACATTTTGGTCACAGTTCCAGGTGATTTCATATCGATGCCTCTTAATGGATAATAAATATACAAAAAGTGAAAGTATATAGTATCAACTTAGGATACAAATGGACACGAATGGACACAAATGGATACAAATGGATACAAATGGACATGAATGTGATGAGCATTGCAAATCTAAGTCGCCTCGGGCGGATTTAGATTTTGTATCACTAACCAATTCCCAGGCCTTCAATCTTAAAAGTCAACATTGATCCTTACAAACACCTGGGGCAGAGTGGAAATAACGAAACGGCAGATTTTTTATTAAAAGAATGGTATGACATAAGCAAACCTGGAACAGTTAATCCAGGCGCCCAGGGTTGTTCAGGAGTTGGAACTAACAGGCAATCATTGAAAGCCTGTTTCAAAAGCCGTGGGTACTTGTATGAGTCTACACCCCATCTACATTCTTTCTACATTCTTCCTGCATTCTATCTACTTCCTACCTGGAACGAAGGATGAATTCCGTCAAAACATTCAAAACCGGTACTTTCCTATCATTTCCGCCGCCTTTAAATAAAATAAATGATGCATTAAAAATGATATCAGCAGGGGTTTGCCAGGGTGGCTTTTGACATTAAAATCCTTGGCTTGTTGTATCAGCAGCCAAATAGTAGGGGCGTGGTCATTTCATCCCGGTTGCTATTTACAGGGTTACATTGAAATATTTTTATGGTATTAAAAGGAAATGATAGAAAAACAACTGCGCCACTGCAGCGGGAATTAAACAGGCTTTAAAGATGATAAATAAAAGCAAAATGCTACCTCCCAGGTTTCGGTGGATGAATTGTAAAAGTACTGTTATTAATGCCACAATCATTAACCATTAGTTTACAAGTTTTCCCGATGCGCAACGCGTCAGACCTGTTACTTATTATGATTTGAAGATTCACTTTCCAATAACTATTCTATTAGCTGTTACTTATTTTTCCCGACCACAAGCATCTTCAACTCGTTAATTTGTTCTCTTAATAGGGTGGTATTCTTTTCCTGTGTTTCGACCTGTCCCTTTAATAATTCAATTTTTTTACTTTGGTCATCTTGTTGTGTTTGTTGCTGCAGAATATATAAATGAAGCTCTTCAATTTTCTCAAGGAGCTTTGCATTCATACTACCTACATCTATTCCATTAGATGCTACCTCAGCGGCTGATGGGATATTAGGTAGATGTTTGTTTATTTTAATGTAGTTGCCTAGTTCTGGTATAGATCTTAATTTATAAGCTGAGTCAAAAACATAATCGGCCCAATCCCCACTAAGTGCAACATGTAGACTATCTGCAAGGATGCCTCCCAAAACATTTAAACTACGTGCGCCGGCAAAATTATATCCGGTAGGATTTGCTTTGCCTATTAACACTTGCCCTGTAGAAAAATCTCCATAAATCATATTTCGATTTGAATCGCCAGAAATATATAATTTATTATTTCCTGTTTCAAAATAGCCGGCTCTTTTTCCTAAAAACATATTTCCATTTCCAGTGCTGGAAAATCCCGCCGATTCGCCTAATGCAGTATTGTCAGATCCAGTTGCATTATTAAATAGTGCTGCCGATCCATTCACAGTATTAAAAGATCCGTTGATGTTATGAAAAAGAGAACTGTCCCCACATGCGATGTTGCGTGTGCCATTTATATTGGAATAAAGTGAAAAAGATCCGTTTGCCGTGTTGGCGTCACCGGTAGTGCTATTGAAAAGCGCCATTGATCCAT
>JBDSBG010000075.1:0-35684 GCA_039921685.1 Ferruginibacter sp. | reverse complement strand
TTATGAAGTAATCAGCTTTTTACATTTTGCATTTTACATTAACAAATTGTAACCTGGTATCTAAGGATGAAGTGTATGTGGTTGTGAAGTTGAAAGAGATGGTTTAGTAAATGTAAAATGTAAAATAATGAATATAAAATGTAAAAGGAAAACAACTCATTGTTATGAAGTAATCAAAATGTAAACAACTCATTGTTATTGAAGTGTTCAACTTTTACATTTTACATTTTGCATTTTACATTAACAAATTGTAACCTGGTTTCTAAGGAGGAAGTGTATGTGGTGGTGAAGTTGAAAGAAATGGTTTAGTAAATGTAAAATGTAAACAACTCATTGTTATTGAAGTATTCAACTTTTACATTCTACATTTTGCATTTTACATTTTACATTTAAAAATTGTAACCTAATTTCTCTCCCAGCTCCTTTGGTAATACCGGAAGTTTTCTTCGATCGATCAGGAAACTATTCAACTGAGCGATTTCTTTAAAAATATAATGTTTGTCCATGGCGCCCTGCAGGTAACCAGCACCGGTACTGCCACCTGTTCCCACGCGGCTTCCTATCATGCGCCGTACCATATTGATGTGCCGGTACCGCCAGTTGCCAAGTTGGTTGTCTATTTCCAGTAAGGTATCAAGTAACTGGAAAGGAAGCTCAAGCATTGGGTAGCCGCGGTACAGCATGATGAACAATGCAGACCGGCATGCGACCGGACTCAGGGCCCTTTCTGTATTTGTTTCTTCACCGAAGAAGGTATTTTTAAAGGCAGTGACATTATTTCTTTCACCTTCAGAAAGACTGTTGACATAAACATTTTCATAGTCCGCCCAAAAAGGATGCCCCGCATTGTTTTCAGCAGATGGGTCATAATTTTTCCAATGCTCATTTGAGTTAAGGAAAGGCATACGCTCCAGCCATGTATTTATTAACTGAATCATGGAAGGGCCGCTCTCAGCATTTTTTATGATCTCTATATCTGCAGGTTTAAGTTGGGAAGTATAATAAGACTGGCCATGCCTTTGTTCAAATTTCAAACCTAGTTTCGCTTCAATAATTTTAAATTGCCAGCTTTGAAATCCGGATGCAGGCCGAAGCATGTCCCTGAAATCAAGAAAGTCCATCGGGGTCATCGTTTCAAGGATATCTATTTGCTGAACCAACACTTTTAAGATGGTTCCCACACGTTTGAGTCGATGAACGATGGTTTGAAGTTCATCAGAATTATCATCGAGTGCGGGCCTGCTCATGATCCCGATCACAGAGTTAACCTCAAAAAGAATTTGTTTGAACCAGAGCTCATATGCCTGGTGAATGATAATAAAAAGCATTTCCTCATGCGCAGCTTCATTACCGGCTTCAAAACTAACCGGGTGTTGGGCATCAATAATCTTATCAAGCTCCAGGTACTCTCCGTAATAAACCGCTTTATGTTCCATGATTGTAGGTTTGTTGCAAACTTAGGGCAATTTGCTGATTGATAATTTGATGATTTGCTGATGAAAGCTTGCAATTATGGAAGAGCATGATCCAGGCACGTAGCTTTGTTAATCTTCAAATTATCAAATGATCAAATCATCTAATCAAAACAACCGTTCCTTTTTGAAAAATCTGCTTGTTTTTTTCAGTATCAAAATAATCAAGCATCCAAACATAGGTTCCGGGATCGACTCCCTGGCCTCTGAATCTCCCATCCCATTTGTTGGTCCAGTCAGTGGTATAAAATATGCGCTGGCCAAAGCGGTTGAAGACGCTAAACTTCAGGTGAGTAGCCTTGTAGGCATTTAGCGGGTACAGGTAATCGTTAAGACCATCAGCATTTGGTGAGAATGCAGATGGAACAGCGATATAACAATTATGAAGTATATTAAGGTTTAGCACGGCTGTATCCTTACAACCCAGGAAATCTGTCACAACTAATTTTACCGGTGCATAATAATCGGCAGACCGATAAATATAAAACTGGTTGGGTGGGTTTTGCAAAATACTTGTGTTCCCATTTGCAAAATCCCATTGCCAGCTTACCAGGCTATTACCCGGACTGGCCTCTATACTTTGATCTTTGAAGCTGGCAGGATCGTCGGGGCAAACAAGCAATGTGGCATCAAATTTTGCCTTTAAAGTATTTCTTAGATAGATGGATGCCGAGGCAGTATCGCTGCATACGCCATTGGATACGATGAGTTCCGTTTGATGTGTACCAAACGTATTATACCCTACAACCGGGTTTTGGGCTGTGCTTGTAAACAAACCATTATCAAAATTCCATAACCAGCTGTTCACAGTATTTGCTGCATTGTGGAAATATCTAACTGTATCAATTTTGCAACCCAGCCTTATCGAATAAGCGAAATTGGCATTTACTGTGTCTTTCACTATAAAAGGAATGGTAGTGTCATGACTTTGCTGGCCGCATTCGTCGATGAGCGTATTGTGGTCGGAACCCTGTACCAGGCTTATATTAAAATTACCCGCTGATTGCATGGGGGCGCTGAGTTGTACAATAATGTTATAACTGAGCCCGTCTGTGCAATTTCCGCTGGCAGCCGTTACCGTTACCGGGTAAGGCCCGGTGACCAAAAAGTCGGAGCCGTCGGGAGCAACAGATCCACAACGGATACGTTTTTTAAAAACAAGCTCCAGTGTTTCAGGAGCGCAACCAGGCTTTGTAATACTGTCCATAGGTGTTGGCACAATTGGCAAAATTATCAATGATACCGAATCATTTTCGGGAATAGACCTGTCGCAGTTATCCAACAATGTATTACCATCAGAACCATTTTTTATTTTAACCTGGTAATTTCCGGGAGGCAGGGGAGTGCTTAAAGTAAGGGTAAGCTGGTCCATATCAAAACTCGTACTACATCCGTTTCCACTTACAGCAGTTACAGTTGCAAGGGCAGGTTCAATGAAAAATTCCCCGGTACTGATGCTGCTGCATTTCATTTTTTTATTCAGGTTGATAACGATCACTGAACCGTCGCAGGGAGCTTGTGCATCTTCCATTTTTGGAAGTTTTGGATCAGTAATGCTGGCCGTGCCGCCACCAAAGGATAATCCATAACCGCTTTGTGTATCGGTATAATGACTGATCAATAAAAGGTATTGATGGCCTTCAATGATATTAGGCATCCTTGCGAAAGTAGGTTCATTGGCTGCAGGGTCGGATGCACATTGAATATAATTTACACCGCTCGCAGAAGCTCCGGTATTTCCGGAAGAACCGGACCAGTTACCAGTAACCACCAAAGAATTATTGGTATAAACATCATCTGGATTGCGACCTGTAATATCATATAACTGCCAATCGTAATCGTCGCTGCTTGTATTTGGAACAATTGTAAATCCCAATGTGCCCGACTGGTAACAGGTAAACTTATACCAAAAGGGATTTTTATTTTCATAATTTGTTTGGGGCGTAGATACGCATCCCGGAACAAATAAATTATTTGAACTGCAAATCGGAACATTGGATTGAGCAAATGTGGTTGTGCCGCACACAGGAAACGCAGTGCTGGGATTTTGCCCAAGGGTGGTACACTGGGCTTTGATCTTGCTGCTGTTTGCAAAAAGAAAAATAAATGATATAAGTAAACATCTCCTCATCAAGGCTGTAAAGATATTTTAAAGACCGTGTTTATACGATTTACGCTGCAAGTGTTAGTATAGTTTTAACAGCGGCAACCGGGAATCGGCAATCGGCAATCGTAAATCGGCACTATGTAGGTTATTTCAAGCTGGATCACTTGTCATAAAGTTCGGGCTTTCACTATTCACCATTCCCTCAGGGGCGAAATTGCCGATTCACGATTGCCGCCGCTCACTTCACCTTTCCCTTTATCTCCTGTAGTTTCAATAATGCTTCTACTGGAGTGAGCCTGTTTATATCAACGGCTTCCAATAAGGATCGAATTTCTTCGAATGTTATCGAATGTGCATCGAAAATGCTCAGCTGCAGTTTTGGATTGTTTAAGTCCCTGACAGTTTCTGCGATGTTCCTTTTTTTACCCGGCTGTTGGTTGTCCCTGCTCTCTTCCAGTTGCAATAAGATCTCGTTTGCCCGGTCAATTAAGGATGGAGGCATTCCTGCCATCCTTGCTACATGTATGCCAAAGCTATGTGTACTGCCACCAGCGGCAAGTTTGCGGAGGAAAATAATTTTATTTCCTACCTCTTTGTTAGTGACATGATAATTCTTTATGCGTTCAAATTTGTTTTCAAGTTCATTCAGCTCATGGTAATGGGTGGCAAACAATGTTTTGGGTGCATAAGGCGATTGGTGCAAATATTCAGCAATGCTCCAGGCAATTGAAATGCCATCATAGGTGGATGTCCCCCTTCCAATTTCATCAAGTAAGATCAAACTGCGTGAACTAAGGTTATTGATAATGCTGGCGGTTTCGTTCATTTCCACCATGAATGTGCTTTCACCTCCACTCAGATTGTCGGATGCCCCAACACGTGTAAATATTTTATCCGTGAGTGGAATTTTTGCAGCAGTGGCCGGAACAAAGCTTCCCATATGTGCAAGCAGTGTAATGAGTGCAGTTTGTCTTAAGATGGCACTTTTACCACTCATATTGGGCCCGGTTAAAATAATGATTTGCTGGCCGGTTGCAGCCAGGGAAATATCGTTGCTGATATAATTTTCACCCAATGGCAAATTTCTTTCTATTACCGGGTGGCGGCTGTCTTTTAGTTCCAGTTCATCACCGTTATGCAATAAAGGTTTTTTATAATTGAATTGTATAGCATTATTTGCAAAACAACTCAGGCAATCAAGCACGGCCATCACGTGGCTGTTCACCTGCATCGGTGCAATATAGTCCTGCAACTCGTTCAGTAATTCCTGGAAAAGTTGTTGTTCTATTTGCAGGATCTTATCTTCAGCACCAACAATTTTTTCTTCATATATTTTGAGTTCCGGCGTGATGTAGCGTTCTGCATTGGCCAGGGTTTGTTTGCGTATCCACTCTGCAGGAACTTTATTTTTATGCAGGTTTGTTACTTCAAGATAATAACCAAACACATTGTTGAAACTTATCTTTAAAGATGAAATGCCTGTGTTGACAGCTTCTTTTTGTTGTAGTTCCAACAGGTAATTTTTTCCACCACTTGCGATTGACCTGAGTTCATCCAGTTCCGCATGAATTCCTGCGGCAATGAGGCCACCCTTGTTTACAGCTGCCGGTGGATTTTCACTTATCTCTTTCACAATTTTTTCCAGTATATAATTACAGCTGTTCAGTGAATCGCCAAGCCTTTTCAAATACTCGTTTGCCGACTGGCTACAAATCAATTTAATGATCTCTGTTTGTTGCAGGCCTTTTGCCACTTGCAGTACTTCTCTTGGATTTATTTTTTTTAACGGAACCTTTGCCGCAAGCCTTTCAATATCGCCTGCCTGTTTGATATGCTGGCAAACCTTTGTCCTTGTATCTGTTTCTTTAATAAAATATTCAACCAGGTTTAAACGTTCATTGATGCGAATGATATCATTCAATGGCATAAGCATCCAGCGTTTTAAAAGCCTGGCGCCCATAGGTGACACAGTATGGTTGATCGTTTTAAAAAGCGTGTTGGCGTTCTCGTTACCTAGTAGCTCCAGGTTGCGAACGGTAAAACGGTCCATCCACAAATGATCATCTTTGTTGATTCGCTGCAATGATGTAATATGTTGCAGGTTGGGATGTTCTGTATCTTTTAAATAATGAAGTATGGCACCGGATGCGATGATACCTTCGGTCAACCCTTCTACACCAAAACCCTTCAGGCTGTGCGTTCCAAAGTGTTTTAAGAGATTTTCGGTAGCATATGCTTCGGAAAAGATCCATTCGTCCAGTGTATAAGTAAAAAAAGAATTACCAAAAGATTCTTTGAAGAATTTTTGCCTGTTGCGTTGAAAGATCACTTCTGCAGGTTGCAGGCTTTGCAATAATTTATCTGTATACTCCTTGTCTCCTTCTGCGATGAAAAATTCTCCTGTTGAAATATCGAGGAAAGCAAGGCCAATCTTGTCATCCTGGAAATGCAGTGCGGCAAGAAAATTATTGCTGTTGTGTTCCAGCAATTTATCATTGGTAGCCACGCCCGGGGTAACCAGTTCTGTAACGCCGCGTTTTACAATTCCTTTTGCTGTTTTTGGATCTTCCAGTTGATCGCATATGGCTACCCGGTAGCCTGCTTTTACAAGCTTGTGCAAATAAGTATCCAATGCATGGTAGGGAAACCCAGCGAGTTCTGAAGCTGCAGGGTTGCCATTATTGCGTTTTGTTAACGTGATTCCTAAAACCGCAGATGCATTGATGGCATCCTTGCCGAATGTTTCATAAAAATCACCAACCCTAAAAAGCAGGATGGCGTCAGGATATTTTGCCTTGATCGCATTGTGCTGCTGCATTAAAGGAGTTTCACTTGCCACTTTTGCCATGAGAAAAAGGCCCCAATTGTTATGGGGAGTGACAAAAATAAGCTTTTGTAGATATTGAGTGGGAGTGAGTTGCTAATTATTCATCCACAAATGTTCAATACCCAACGTACGATATTCTACATTCACAAAAGCAGCTTTACCATCGTTGCCGGACATTGAATATTGTACGTTGGGTATTGAACATCAATTGCAGGGTTTTTGATAACCAAAACCTGCAAATAATTATCAATTTTCCTGCCTGCTAAGGATTTCTTTCTTTATCTTCTCCCACAGGCCGTCAAAGCTACTATTTCCCTCCTTCCATTTTTTGCTAAACGCTTTTATTTTTTCATTACGGTCCTCTTTTGTTAACGAAAAAAAATTGGTGATAGCATCAGCATCATTCTCAAAGGCTGTTTGATTGTAAAGTTCTTTAAGCTGTTTTTCATTTCGGAAATTCGTCCTTGCAATATCTATTTCCAGTGCTTCACGCTGCGCTGCTTTTTCATCATAGGTGCCGGACGGTAACATCGTTTTTGCTATTACCGGCATTAGTTCTATCAGCATTAATATAAAAATGATCAGGTAATAACGAAACTGTAAAGCGGAATTGTTCTTTAAAATATTGCCAAGTGATTCAGCTCTTGTAAGAAAGCCGTTGTTCAGGTAGCTTTCAAAATTGGATTCTTCTTTTTTTATTTTATTCTCAAGTATTTGCAATGCTGCTTCTGCATTGATTATTTTAGGCTTATCATTTTTTAGCACCTCCTGGTATTCTGCATCCAGTTTTTGGTATTCATTTCGTTTGGCAATGGCAATATCTTTTATGCCAATCTTCCCTGTACCGCCACTTCCATCTGTTTCAGACAAAAAAATCTCCCTGGCTTTTTCAACGGCATCGTATTTTGCATCAAGATGTTCTTTAATACTTTCTTTCTCGCTAACAAGCTCGTCTTTTTGATTCTTATAAAGAAAGTCGAGTTCCTGCCTTTTTATTATCTTTTTCTTTTCATTGTCGAGCGAAGTCTGCAGTTTGATCTCTTTATCAAACATGTATAAAACTGCAGGTTGTGCCATGAAAGTTCCTATAGTGAGCGCAAGCAATCCCCTGAATAAAAGTGGTCCAAATTTTCTTTTATTGAATTTTGTAATGCCTTTAATCAATGCCCGGTCGATAGTAAGAATGATGAATCCCATGAATAATCCAAGGAACATTGAAAGCAATATTGAATCTGCAAGCGTGCTAAAAAAGTAGGTCCAGGTGAAAGTAGCAAACGCCCAGGTGCCCAGCACTGACATGCCAATGATGCAGTAACGGTTACGGTCAACGACAGTATCCATTAAAATTTCTTTTTCTGCGGTAGCAAGCCAGCATAAAAATTCACTTATTGCTAACTTTCGATAAGATTCCCGCTGCGACATCAACGTATTCTTTCCTGTCATTTTATTGTGTTTTAAAATGAATAAAGAAACAATAGTTGAGTTTGCTAAGAAAAGCCGTTGAAGTAAGTGCAAAATAATTATTCTTTGCGGGATTACGATGCTGGCATGATATTTATTTATCAGATGCGATACATTAACAGTTTGTTGCAAGGAGCAATTTAAACAATGAACTGCCAGATGGCTCTATTACATATCTTTGCCCCACCAAAAAGTATTAAAATCAACAAAATGAAAAAAATCCTAAGCAGCCTTTTATTACTGTTTATTGTTACATGTGCTGCTCAAGCCCAGGCGCCAAAGGGCATGGGTACCAACGATCCGGATGCAAAAAAGATCCTGGACGCAGTGAGTACAAAATTTAAAACTTACAAAACGGTTACTGCGAAATTTTTATTGAAGATCGAAAATGCCGCAGGGAAGAGCCTTGGAAGTAAAACGGGTACTGTATATATGAAGGGTAATAAATACCGGGTCACCATTTCAGGACAGGAAATATTTTCTGATGGCAGCAATACCTGGACCTTCGACAAAGCTTCCAATGAAGTAACGATCAATAAAATAGATCCTACTGCCAACTCAATTACTCCGCAAAAGTTATTTACCAATTTTTACGACAAAGATTTTTTATACAAGCAGAACGTGGATGTAAAAATGAATGGTAAAACAATGAAAGAAGTTGAGCTAACCCCCATTGATAAAACCAAGGCATTTCACAAAGTAGTGGTTTATGTAGATAATTCAGCAATCAACACCACCAGGGTTTTTGAAAAGACCGGAAATCGTTATACATACAGCGTTAGCAGTATGGTCACCAATAGCAATATACCCGATGCAACGTTTGTATTTGATGCGGCGAAGTATCCTGGAGTTGAAACAGTGGATTTGAGATAGGTTGTGCATCGATGAAATAGATTTTTTAAAAGCTTCATTTTATATGAGGCTTTTTTTTTACCTCAACCCCAACCCCTCGTCATAGGAGAGGTTCATTGAACATTCAACATTGTACGTTGAATATTGAAAATTTCCTCCATGAACTTTAATTGAATAAATTACAAGCTTAGCTCCCCCATCGAAACGTTCTCACCGGTAGCCCGGCCAAATCAATTACCCTATCCACCACCGTTGCCGCTACGTCTTCAATCGTAGCCGGCTTACTATAAAAAGAAGGAGTAGCAGGGCAAATTATTCCACCTGCAAGTGTGACTGTTTCCATATTTCGGATATGAATAAGACTGTAAGGAGTATCTCTTACAACACAGATTAATTTTCTTCTTTCTTTTAAGATCACATCGGCCGCCCTCGTTATCAGGTCATTGGAAATGCCTGTGGCAATGCGGCCCAACGTTCCCATACTGCAGGGGACAACGATCATAGTATTGTACTGGCCCGAGCCGGAGGCAAATGAAGCATTGAAATCCTGTTGGGAAAAATATTTTACGTCAAACCCTTTCCAACTATCACTGTCAAGCTCAGTTTGCCATACCTGCTTTGCATTTTCGGTCATAATCACAGAGACTTCACTTAAATGTTCTTTTAACTGCCCAAGCTTTGTTAATAAAACCTTCGCATAAACAGATCCGCTTGCTCCCGTGACTGCCACTACAATTTTTTGCATTATTTTTCCGTTTATTATATCTAAGCTACTAAACAATTTACGATGCAAAAAGTTATTCGTTTTTTAATATTTTTTATTGCTGTTGTTTTAGCATTTTCTTTCAGTGTTACCAATAAGGAGAAGATTAACTGGATAACAATTCAACAACTCAATGAATTGTATTATGATAACCCAAAGCCTATTGTAATCGATGTATATACTGATTGGTGCGGCTGGTGCAAACAAATGGACAGGACAACTTATAAAAACAGCAAACTGGTCTCTTATGTAAATACACATTTTTACGCAGTGAAGTTCAATGCAGAGTCAAAGGATAGCCTTCTGTTCAATAGGAAGAAATACGGTTATGATGCCAGGTATAGATCCAACCAGTTGGCAGAATATTTATTGTCTATGCAACTTGAATATCCAACGACAGTATTTCTTTCGTCCATCGACGCACAACCGGCGCCGTTATCAGGGTATATGAAAGCCAATGAAATGGAAGCACCCCTGAAGTATTTCGGCGGCGGAGCAAATCATACACAGAGTTTTATTGAGTTTAATAAGGGGATGAAGAAGGAGTGGTAGGGCGAGATGGGGGTGACGAGATACGAGATACGGGATGCGGGATGCGGGATTAGGGCAATATGGTTAGGCAGTTGGAGGAGAGAGAAACTATTATGTTTTTCATTGCGGGCTTTGACAAAGTTGATCGATTTTTTACTTAACAGCTCAGGTTTTGTATGATGCGATTCGTAAAGTGGTTTATCTTTTAAAGTCTCTGTTTCAAACACTGTTTCGAGATAGTCTACTGTTTCATTAAGGGAGGCAACAGCGAAACGAGAAAGCGGATAAATTCTAATTTGTAACTGCGTTTCCCGAACCCCTATCTATATTGCCTTTACTGATTTTGTTGATTGCCTTATTTGTCATGCTTCTTCGTAATGCTCCGATTTTGGTAAAGAAAAAATCACTACTGAATATCAAAGACCACTTCACGTGCAACCTTCCAAACCTCAAGATTGTATGGCACTTTCGTATAAGCTTATCGACTGAATATAACAAAGCAATATGCGATTCAATCAGTTTATCAAAGAACTTAGATTAGTTAACCCAACATTCGTTAAGCCCAAATCTCTCATCGCCGTTATCTGGTATCCCGCATCCCGCATTCCGTGTCCCGTATCCCGCATCTGGTATCCTCAACAGATTTTTCCGCATCTCGTATCCCGCATCTGGCATCCCGTATCCCGTGCCCTTCGTAACTTCATTCCATGGCAGCTGCTTCTTCAATGCTTCATCGAAGGTTGGGGCTTTTTCAATCTACTGTATTGAATATGATCGACATGGTGGGCATCGGCCCCTTTGTTACATTACCCATTGTAATGGGCCTGATCGGCGGCATGTACCTATACGCATGGCTGGCTGGAGCATTTCTTTCGCTGGTGGATGCCATGATTTGGAGTGAACTGGGTGCGGCTTATCCACTAGCCGGTGGCAGTTATAACTTTTTAAAAGAAGCATACGGTAAGCATGGTGCGGGCAGGATGATGAGCTTTTTATATGTATGGCAAACTGTAATACAAGCCCCATTAGTAGCCGCGTCAGCTGCAATCGGCTTTTCCTCCTATTTTGTGTATTTGGTCCCATTGGCAGATTGGGAAAAGAAATGTATCTCTGGAGCAGTTATTCTTTTCATCACATTTCTTTTATACAGGAAAATAGATAGCATCGGCAAGATAGGTGTGCTCCTATGGGTGGGCGTTATTGCCTTACTTGCATGGATCATTTTTGCTGGTATAAGCCATGGGAACATTTTACAACCACTAAAGGAAATGGGCGGTTCATTTAGTTGGCAGGTGCTTGGTTCTTTTGCTTTCGGGCAGGCATGTGTGAAAACCATCTATAGTTATCTTGGCTATTACAACGTTTGCCATCTTGGTGCTGAAATAAAAGATCCTGGCAGAAATATTCCCCGAAGCATGTTTATCTCTGTAATTGGAATCGCCATTCTTTATCTAGCCATGAACATGAGTGTAAGCAGTGTGATCCCATGGCAGGAAATCAAACATTGGCAAAGTACCGGTAAGAATGATTTTGTTGTGAGTGTTTTTATTGAAAGATTATATGGCAATACCGCTGCTGTTGTTGCAACGATCATGATATTATGGGTTGCGCTCGCCTCATTATTTGCGGTTATGCTTGGTTATTCCAGGGTGCCTTATGCAGCTGCGGTTGATGGCGCTTTTTTTAAAATATTTGCAAAGCTTCATCCCACGAAAAACTTTCCTTACGTTTCACTGCTTGTACTTGCCGGGTTGGCTTTTATTTTCAGCCTATTGTTTAGGATGGGAGATATTATCAGTGGCATCCTTGCCATGCGGATCATGATACAGTTCGTAGGCCAGGCAATTGGCGTCCTGTTGCTTCGAAAACGAAAAGGCAAAAATGATCTTCCATACAAAATGCCGCTTTACCCCTTACCAGTTTTTTTGGCAATTGCGATGTGGTTGTTTGTGTTCTATGCAACCGGCCTCACGATTATAACATCCTTCCTTGCAGTGTTTGGAAGCGGGTTGGTAGTTTACTTTTGTTTAGCAAAAATAAAGGGTCAATGGCCCTTCAAAGCGATGGGTGCAAGATTAGAATAGAGGATTTTAGGTATATTCGTTTCTCAATTAATCATATGTACCATTTAATCCGGGTTGTCCTCTTCCTAATTATTTGTTTTAACCTGGCAACCTCATGTTCAAAGAAAAATGACAGCCCTGCTCCTGTGGTCTTACCCGATACTTTGACAGCTGGGTGGACAAAAATTACCAGCCTGCCTAAAACAGATTTCAGGGATATTTTTTTCCCCGATAATTTAACGGGGTATGCAGCAGGCGGCCAGGGTATTTACAAGTCTTCAGATGGGGGAATCAACTGGACAAATATCAACACAGTAAATTACGAGGTCAACATCGGAGCCGCAAATTCGAACCGGGTTTGTTTTGTAGGGAATGGGCCCATGCCATACATATCCCAGGACGGTGGGAATTCGTTCGATTCTACATCTTATACAACAGCCGGGGGTGGCACTGCGGGCTTTAAAGATTGTTTTTTCTCCAGTTTAAATACCTGTTATTTTTCGAGCTATCGATACATGTGGAAATCAGTGGATGGGGGCGCAACCCTTGATACAATATTTAATTTTGGTGTGAGCTCTACATGGACCAACTTGTTTTTTTTAAATGACCAGCTGGGCTGGATATTTCGGTATGAAGGAATTTATAAAACAGTAGATGGAGGTGCTAACTGGGCTTTAACCACTTCACTCAGCAATACTTTTGGATCCATCTGGTTCACAGACCAGGATAATGGCTATTACATAGCAAACGGGGCCATATATAAATCAATCGACGGCGGAACAACCTGGCAATCCGTTTTTGTGCCTGCACTGGCCACCTCTGGCGACATACATTTTGTTAGTATGACGGAAGGCTTTTTTTGCATGGGTAACAGGATATATAAAACAACCGATGCAGGTGCTACCTGGACCCAGGTTGCAGCTTTGGGAAACGAACAGTTTGTAGAAATTCACTTCAACGACGCTACACATGGCTGGGCCTGCACAACAGATGGCGTAGTCTTAAAATTCAACTAATAAATACAACATGGAACCGTGAATATGATGCGTTCCTAACATAAGCAAATGAAAAAAATATTTCACATCATCATTGTCGTTGTACTAATTTCCTCCTGTTCAAAAAACAACGGTTCCTCAGGGAGCAGCACAACGCCATTGTTGCCAGATACCTTATCGGCGGGGTGGACAAAGGTCAGGTCCCTGCCGGTAGAGAACTTTAAAGATATTTTCTTTACTGATAATTCCAACGGATTCGCTGTAAGTACAAATGGAATTTACAAATCCACAAACGGAGGTACTGAATGGACTAAATTAACATCAACACCTGCAACAAATCTCATGGGTATTGCGGCCTATGGGAACAATGCCGGTTTTATAAACGGAACAACAACAATTTATGTTACTCAGGATGGAGGTACTAGTTTTACAAGCCCGGTTTATAACAATCCTGGGGGTGTTGATGCAGGCTTTTCAAGTAGCTTTTTTTCGAGTACCGGTACCAGTTATTTTGCCAGCGATCAATACATCTGGAAATCAACTGACGCAGGCCTAACCATTGATACTACATTTCATTTTGCAAATATCGCCACAACCAGCTCGCTGTTTTTTTTAAATGATATGGAAGGATGGCTATTGCGATTAAATGGTCTTTATAAAACTACCGATGGCGGTATTTCATGGGGCATTGATACAATACTGGTAAACGGTTATGGTGAGGTCCAGTTTCTTGATAGCAACAATGGCTATTTTTCCAACTACGGTACTATCAATAAAACAACAGATGCTGGATTAACATGGTTGCCAGTCTTTCAATCAAACTTCCAGGTGTTTACAGACATTTTTTTTATCAGCATTAACGAAGGCTACTGCAGCTTCAATAATAAAATATTGAAAACAACTGATGCTGGTGCAAACTGGACCGTAGTGGTTGCTTTGGGAAATGAATTTATCAGCAAGATTCATTTCACCGATTCTAATCACGGTTGGGCAAGTACTTCCGATGGAACCGTTGTTATCTTTGCTCAATAATCTTTTTTTCCATACCGAACAATGATATTTATCATGTTGATGCCTTTGTTATAATAGCGTTATTTTAACGAAACGGCTATAATTTTAGTCATAAATTCGTTTTTAAAATTTACCGTGAAATTCCTATTCCTGCTTTTTAATTTCTTCTTGATAAGTCCTGCCAATGGCTGGCTCACCGATTTTAACCAGGCAAAAAAAATCGCTTCAGAAAAAAACGAATACATCTTGTTGAATTTTTCAGGCTCCGATTGGTGTGGGCCGTGTATGCGAATGCGAAAAGAAATATTTGAGTCAGCGGATTTTAAGAATTACTCGAAGGATAATCTGGTGTTGTTAAATGCAGATTTCCCCAGGAACAAAAAAAATAAATTATCCAAAGAACAGGAAGCGCAAAATGACCAGCTTGCTGAAAAATACAATCCCAATGGCAAATTCCCTTTTACAATCCTGATGGATGCAAAAGGAGGCCTGGTAAAGGAATGGGATGGGCTGCCCGATTTAAAGCCAGCTGATTTTGTCAAACAAATAATGCAGGCAAGTGAAAAAGGAAACTGAAACTGTTTTACCAGCACAACAGCTTTTCAAACGTGTGCTCAAGTTGATGGGCAATCGTTTTGAGATCAGTATAGTCAGCAACTCCAATAATCCAGCTTTCGCTGAAAATTGCATTGATGCTGCTGTAATGGAAATTCAGCGGATAGAAAACCTTCTTACTACTTATTGCGAGCTAAGTCAAACTAATTTGATTAACGATGCAGCCGGCTTTCAAGCGGTTAAGGTTGACCGGGAGGTTTTTGATTTGATAAGGAGATCAATAAAAATCTCTGAACTTACGCAGGGTGCTTTCGATATTAGTTATGGATCCATTGACAAACGACTTTGGAATTTTGATAAGAACATGACCTCACTCCCCAATACGCAAATTGCAAAAAAAATGGTGAGGCTAATCAATTACAGGAACATAGTTTTGAATGAAGTGGACTGTACTGTTTACCTAAAAGAAAAAGGAATGAGGATCGGTTTCGGGGGTATCGGAAAAGGTTTTGCAGCCGAAAGGGCCAAACTTGTATTACAACAAATGGATGTTGAAAGCGGCATCGTGAATGCGGCGGGTGACCTGGTAACATGGGGACTGCAGCCTGATGGGAAACCCTGGACAATAGGCATCGCAAGCCCGGATGGAAATCATCATCCTTTTTCTTACCTCGATATATCTGGCGCCGCAGTAGCCACCTCCGGTAATTATGAAAAATTTGTTATGATCGGTGGAAAGAAATACTCGCATACGATTGATCCAAAAACAGGTATGCCCGTAGAAGGAATAAAATCGGTTACGATCATTTGCCCAAATGCGGAGATTGCAGATGCGATGGCAACACCTGTGATGGTAATGGGAATTGAAGTTGGCCTTGATATGATCAATCAAATGAAAAATATTGCCTGTATCATCATTGATGATGAGGATAAAATTTACACTTCTAAAAATATAAACCTGCAATAATGAAAAGTCTTTTCAAAATAACCGGCCTTGTTGCATCTGCTTTTTTATTGATAAGCAGTTGTACTACCGTTAAGGAATACCAGAAAAACAGGATCAATGATGCAGAGATGGAACTATCGGCAAGAAAGATCCAGAAAACCGAATTAAGTTTTCAAACGTACCGGGAAGGTGCGTCGGGTGCCAATGGGGGGAAGACCGGCGGAGGTTGTGGTTGCAATTAAAAGATTTGGAAATGAATACCTCTAAACATTTTCAAAAAAAAATTCAATATAAACGGAACGCATGAAAAAGATCTGTCTCGTAGTAGTTGGCTTTTACATAAGCATTTTAGCTGCTTTTTCCCAGCAGTCAGATTCTGCGGCATATAAAAGCAGGAAACTTAAACTGGAGGAGGTAAACCTGGTTAGCAGCTACTATGTTCAGAATGGTAACAACAGTGCTGTGGAAGGCGGTATGGGGTCAGAAAAACTGAATGATATTGCAAATGTGATCGATATTAAGTTGTCGGTGTACGATAAAGCAAAACGCAAGCACAACATTACAGCTGAAGTTGGAATAGATAATTATACTTCTGCATCATCAGACAGAATTGATACCAAAGCAAACTCATCAGCATCATCGGCAGATACAAGGATATACCCGTCGCTTGCATGGAGCATGGAGAATGAAAAAAAGGGAACCACAGTAGGACTAAATGTTTCGGCTTCTACAGAATTTGATTATAAGTCATTTGGGTTTGGTGCGAACTTCAGTATTAAATCAAAAGATAAGAACAGGGAACTTGGCATTAAAGCCCAGGCATATCTTGACAAGGTTTCATTGATATACCCGGTAGAATTAAGAAATGCTACTAACACAGGGACCGGCGGCGAGGGCGGTAGCTATTTCACAGACTCAAGAAATTCATACAGTGGATCATTATCATTGGCGCAGGTAATCAATAAGCGTTTGCAAATTATGTTTATTGCCGACCTCGTGAAACAGGATGGATTTTTATCCTTGCCTTTTCATAGGGTATATTTTATAAATGATCCTGTTGCAAAATCTGAATTGCTCCCGTCAACACGATTAAAAATACCATTGGGTTTTAGAGCAAATTATTTTCTTGGCGACAAAATAATTCTCCGTTCTTTCTATCGTTTCTATCACGATGATTGGGGGCTGAATGCCAATACGGTTGATCTTGAAGCATCATTTAAATTAACCCCGTTCTTTTCCATCACCCCTTTTTACCGGTACTATGATCAAACGGGTATAGATTATTTCAAGGCCAAAGGGGAACATGCAGCAACAGAAGCATTTTATAGCAGCAATTATGATCTTTCAAAGTTCAACAGTAACTTTTTTGGTGCCGGTTTAAGGTATGCTCCCCCAAAAGGTGTTTTCGGAATCAAGCACTGGGGAATGGTTGAACTTCGTTACGGGCATTACAATCGCAGCACAGGATTGAATTCAGATATTATTACGCTAAATTTGAAACTGAAATAATCATTCTGCTATAGATGAAAAGAATTTGCCTGCTGGTAGTGGGTTTGTATATTAATTTATTAGGAGGTTTTTCACAGGTAAAAGATTCTGCGATTTATAAATCACGCAAACTTAAACTCGATGAGATCAACCTGGTCAGCAGTTATTACAGCCAGAGCGGGAACAACTCTGCAGTAACAGGTGGCATTGGTACAGAAAAACTAAAGGATTATTCCAATAACTTTGAAGTGAAGTTTCTGCGCTATAATAGGCGTGGTCGCAAAGAAGAATTCCAGGCAAACCTTGGTATTGATTATTATACTTCTGCCTCTTCTGATAAAATTGACCCTAATACAATTTCCTCAGCTTCCAGTGAGGATATCAGGACTTATCCATCTGTTACACGAACAGTAACCAACGAAAAAAAAGGCAGTTCTTTTTTAAATAACCTTTCTTATTCTTATGAATCGGATTACCAGTCGTATGGGTTTGCAGCAGGATTTTCCCAAAAATCAAAAGATCGTAACAAAGAATTTACTGCCAGGGCGCAGGTTTATATCGACAATGTGAAAATAATTTTACCGGTAGAAATGCGTACAGCCGCTACCGGTGGGTTATATGGCGCACCAAACCGATACCAGTACCCGCACAAGCAACGCAATACTGTTAGTGCTGCATTTACTTTTGCTCAAATTGTGAATGAACGGTTTCAGTTAATGTGGTTGCTTGACCTTACTTACCAAAACGGTTATCTAAGCCTTCCTTTCCATCGGGTATATTTTAATAGTTATAAACTTACCAATGAAAAACTGCCTTCCTCCAGGTTTAAAATTCCCATTGCGTTGAAAGCAAATTATTTTTTAGGAGACAGGATTATCTTACGTGGCATGTATCGTTTTTATAAAGACGACTGGGGATTGAATGCACATACTGCTGACATAGAAACATCTTTTAAATTAACGCCCTTCTTTTCCTTCACGCCATTTTACAGGTATTATAGTCAAACTGCGATTGATTATTTTGCTGCTTATTTAGAACACCAGGAAGATGAACCTTATTACAGCAGTAATTATGATTATTCAAAATTCCAGAGCCAGTTCTTTGGAGCGGGGTTTCGATATGCACCACCGAAAGGGTTACTGAACAATAAACATTGGAACATGATTGAAGTTCGGTATGGACATTATAAAAGAAGCAATGGATTGACGTCGGATATTATTAGTTTGAATTTGAAATACAAGTGATTTGGTAATTGTTGATTTCGTGATGTGATGATGGGGTTCGTTGATTTAATTTTTTTATTTTTTAGATATTGGTGCGATTATGTTAAATATGAAACATGGAGTGTCGAAGGGCACGAAGTATTGTTTTCATTTCACGAAACGGCAACCTTTATATCCAAAAAAAGGCCTCAAATATTTGAAGCCTTTAAAATTATTTCAAAACTACCACACAATCCCGTATCCAGCATCCAGTATCCGTATCCACTATCCCGTATCTCGTATCCAGCATCCCGTATACCGCATTTAATGCCCAACCTCCGCCATATCCGGAATCTGCTCTGCCTTATACTTTCCTGCATCTAGTTTCTTCTTCGTTTCTTCAAATGCTTTCAACGTTGTATCAATATCATCAAAACTATGTGAAGCCGTTGGTATTAGCCGGTAAATAATATCACCTTTTGGAATTACCGGGTACACAACGATCGAACAAAAAATATGATAGTTATCTCTCAGGTCCATCACCATTTGTGTTGCTTCGGGCACATCACCTTTCATGAAGATAGGTGTAACGGGGGTATTGGTATGGCCTATGTCAAATCCTCTTTCTCTTAATCCATTCTGTAATCTTTCTACATTGCTCCATAATTTTTCCCTCAGCTCAGGCATTGTTTTAATCATGTCCATGCGTTTCAACATTCCTTCTACCACCAACAAGGGAACACTTTTGGCAAATATTTGAGAACGGACATTGTATCGTAAGTATTTAAGCACTGCCTTTGGGCCACAAATAAAACCACCCAGGCTGCCTAAACTTTTTACCATCGAAGAAAAGTAAAGATCAATTCCATCCTGGCAACCTTGTGCTTCATCAGCACCAGCGCCCGTTGGGCCCATGTAGCCGAAACCGTGAGCATCATCAATAAATACACGGAACTCATATTTGTTCTTTAGTGCAACAATTTCTTTTAAAATTCCCTGCTCGCCATCCATACCGAATACACCTTCTGTGATTACCAAAATACCGCCACCATTTTTGGCAGCCATTTCAGTAGCTCTTTGTAATTGCTTTTCGCAATCTTCAATATCATTGTGTTTAAATGCATAACGATGCCCCATATGCAGGCGAACCCCATCTACAATACAGGCATGCGATTCTGCATCATATACAATTACATCACGGCGATTGACCAATGCATCTATACAACTTACCACGCCCTGGTAACCAAAATTCAATAACATAGTATCCTCCCTGCCCACGAATTCGCTGATCACTTTTTCCAATTCTTCATGCTTTGCGGTATTGCCACTCATCATTCTTGCGCCCATGGGATTGCCCATGCCGTATTTAGCCGCCGCCTCAGCATCTACCTTTCTAATTTCAGGATGATTTACCAGGCCTAAATAATTATTAAGGCTCCATACCAAAACATCCTTTCCCCTGAATTTCATGTGCGGGCCTAATTCACCTTCCAGTTTTGGAAAAGCAAAATATCCATGTGCCCTGTCCATATACTGGCCGATCGGGCCGCCGTCTTTCACTAATTTTTCAAATACGTCCATATTTGTTTACTATTTAATATTGTGTGGAATACTGCTGCAAAATTAAGGGTTTGAAGGCTAATTGCATAACGTTTGCATAACATGTATGCAATCCACGCATCGCAAGGTTAAGGATTATCTTTGCTAAAATTTATTTCTGCTATATGGTAAAGAAATTATGTACTGCACTGTCTTTACTTTTTGTTTTGATAAATCCTGCAGCAGCACAGGATAAATCAATCAACAATGGTATTGAAAGGCCAAAGCTTGTTGTTGGTATTGTGGTTGACCAGATGCGGTGGGATTACCTGTATCGTTATTTCAACAGGTACGGGGAAGGTGGGTTTAAAAGGCTTTTACAAAAAGGATTCAGTTTTGAAAATACATTCATTCCTTATATTCCTACGGTAACTGCTGCGGGACATTCCTCTTTGTACACGGGAAGTGTGCCGGCAATTAGCGGTATTGTCGGCAATGACTGGATTGAAAGGGAAACAGGCTTGAAGATGTATTGTACGCAGGATAAATCTGTGAATACCGTTGGGTCAACCTCCCCGCAGGGATTGATGAGCCCGAAAAATATGCTTACCAGCACTATTGGCGATGAACTTCGTCTTGCCACAAATTTTAAAAGCCGTGTATTTGGCATTGCTTTAAAAGACCGCGGTGGAATTTTGCCTGCCGGTCATAGCGCCAATGCAGCCTATTGGTTTGATGACAGTACCGGGTATTGGATCAGCAGTAGCTATTACATGGCTGCATTACCCCAATGGGTAAACGTATTTAATAGCAGCCGTAAACCTGATTCGATGTTGAAAAATGACTGGAGCCTGCTGTATCCCTTATCAACCTATAATCAAAGTACCGCTGATGACAAGCCCTTTGAAAAAACATTTGATCATGAAAAAACAAGAACATTTCCGCATGTATATGCCAATCGCAATACTAAAAATTATTTTCGCTTAAGGCAATCTCCTTATGGCAATACACTCACAATTGATTTCGCCATGCAGCTTCTGCAAAACGAAAAGCTGGGCCTGAGCGGCCAAACGGATATGCTATGTGTGAGCCTTTCTTCCACAGACTATATCGGCCACAAAAGCGGTCCTAATTCACTGGAGATTGAAGATCTGTATTTGCGGCTTGATAAAGACATAGAAAAATTCTTAAACTTCCTTGATATAATCGTTGGCGAAAATAATTGCCTGGTTTTTTTAAGTGCCGATCACGGTGCCCCACAGGTGCCGGATTTTATGAAAGAAAATAACTTGCCTGCTGGAAGCTTACGAAGCAGTGAACTTTCAAAAGAATTGAACAAACTCTGTGCTCAAAAATACACTGTAGCTGCAAACCTCGTGCAGTCCATTCTTGAATACCAGGTCTATCTCGATATAAAGAAGATAGATTCTTTACACCTGGATATTGCGGATATTAAAAAAACGATCATCAATTATATTAAGTCGAAGCCCGAAGTAGTGAATGTTTTTGATTATGCCGATTTTGAAAAGCTGATCATGCCGGCGCAGTTGAAAGAGAAATTTGCCAATGGATATTTTCTGAAGCGCAGTGGGGATATACAGTTCATTTTAAAGCCTCAGTATACAGATGTGCTAACAAGCGGTACTGAACATGGCGCCATGTATAATTACGATACGCATATTCCCTTATTATGGTATGGCTGGAAAATAAAACCGGGGAGATCAAACCGGGAAACTTTTATGACTGATGTTGCGCCAACGATAGCGGCGATCTTAAAAATTCAGATGCCTAATGGGAGTGTGGGTAAGGTGCTGGAGGAGGTGGTTGGGGAATAGTGAATGGTGAATGGTGAATAGTGAATAGAATAGTGAATTGAGAATAGTAAATGGTGAATGGTCTGGGCGGTGGATATTTGATGGAATGGCAGGATTCTCACCAGGCAAACGGAATCAGAACCTGTGCTGCTACCGTTACACTACATGCCAGTTTTTTGGTTTATAAGTTTATTAAGTTGATTGGGTTAATAAGGAATGAACTTTATTAACTTGTTGACCATGTCAACTTTATCAACTTCATAGGCAAAGAAAAAGGTTTAAAGAACTGATCTCTAAACCTCTGTTGGGTTACTAGGATTCGAACCTAGACAAACAGAATCAAAATCTGTTGTGCTACCTTTACACCATAACCCAATCGTGTTCCCAAATTAAATTGGGATTGCAAAAATAAGGGATGGGAGAGGATGTTCCAAAAGTTTTTGGGGGAAAGCTGTAAGGTGTGAGCTGCAAGCCACAAGCTTCAAGCTACAAGCCTCGTACTGAAAGTTGCGAGCATTTTTTGTTCTTCGATTATTTCTTTTAAAATATTTTCAACTAATTCAGCCTGTCCAAAACCTAATTGTTGAGCAATTAGGAACTGTGTTTCTGCTTCGAAACAAGAGCCTAGGGAAATTTGTATAAACCTGTTATAATCCTTGTCGCTGGTTCTGCTGCTTCCTTCCGCAATATTTGATGGGATTGATACGCAGGCCCTGTTAAGTTGTGAAACAAGTCCGAATTTTTCTTCCTTAGGAAATGTTTTGGTGATCTTAATACAATTAATGGCTATTTGAATACCTTTTTGCCAGATCTTTAATTCCTTGAAATTCTTCATAAACTGTAAGTCTTTAACTATAACCAGGTACAAAATAAGTTGATCCATGATTATTTTATTAAAAAAAGGCTTAATAATATTTAGTAAAACTAAATAATTATTAGGCCCTTAAAGCTTGCGGCTTGCAGCTTGTAGCTTAGAGCTAAAGCTTAAAGTTACACCATATCCTCCTTCTCCTTCAACCCCTTAATCAGGTCCAGGGCCTCCGTTACCACGTCGCACATGATCGTAATTAATGAACCCGGTTTCGCGGTGGTATACGCATGCATGATGGCGTCTTTTTCATTTAAAATAGTTTTGATCGGGATATCTTTTGGCTTTGTTTCATTGATACCAGCTACCAAAAGGCCTACAATTTCTTCAGCAGTTCTTCCACGCAGGTGTTTATCCTGGCGTATAATGATCTCGTCAAAAGATCTTCCGGAAATTCTGCCGAGTTCTTTGATGTCTTCATCTCTTCGGTCGCCGGTACCACTGATGATGCCGACTTTGGGTTCACCATCCATTTTGCCTATAAAATCACAGAGTAATTCCAAACCTGCAGGATTATGGGCAAAATCAACCAGGAATTGAAAATGTTTGAACTGGAACATATTCAGCCTTCCGGGTGTTTGTGTTGCCGATGGTATAAAAGTCTGCAACGCAAGTTTAATATCATCTATTTCAATATTCCTCCAGAAATAAGTGCTTAGCACAGCAGGCAAACAATTCATGATATTATGCAATGCTTTTCCGCCATAAGTTACGGGCACTTCCGAAACTTTTATCACACGTATCTTCCAGGTGCCTTTCATAATGGTAATGTATCCATTTTCAAACACTGCCGCATATCCGCCTTTTTTTGTATGTTCAATGATCCTGGGATTTTTTTCATCCATACTGAAGTAAGCCACGTTGCAATCCAGGCCCTTCCTCATATTGTAAACAAGATCATCATCTGCATTCAAAATCGCATAACCATGCTTGAAAACAGTTTCTGGAACCACCGCTTTTACCTTTGCCATTTGTTCCATGGAATCAATACCACCCAGGCCAATATGATCGGCACTGATATTTGTTACAATTGCCACATCACAGTTTTGAAAGGCAAGGCCATTCTTTAAAATACCGCCCCTGGCACATTCCAATACGGCAAAATCTACCGTAGGGTCTTTTAAAACAAAGGTGGAAGATATTGGCCCTGTGCAATCTCCCTTCATCATCATTTGATTTTGAATGTACACACCGTCGCTTGTTGTGTATCCCACTTTATATCCCGCAGTTTTTGCAATATGTGCAGTCAGGCGGGTGGTTGTGGTCTTGCCATTTGTCCCCGTGATGGCAATGATGGGAATATTGCCGGCGCTTCCTTTCGGAAACAACATATCTACCACGGGCTCGGCAACATTTCTTGGCAAACCGACAGATGGATCAATGTGCATCCTGAAGCCGGGTGCTGCATTTACTTCGAGGATACAACCCCCGTTTTCGGTAACGGGTGTACGAAGATCGGTAGCCATGATGTCGATGCCGCAAATATCAAGGCCAATGATCTTTGCGATCCGTTCACACATAATAATATTTGCCGGGTGTACTTCATCTGTTACGTCGGTACTCGTGCCGCCTGTTGAAAGATTGGCAGTTGGTTTTAGCAAAACCAATTCATCTTTAGGGGGAATTGTTTCCAAAGTATAACCTTTCTCATCCAGCATTTTATAGGTGAACTGGTCGATCGTAATTTGTGTCAACACTTTCTCATGGCCATAACCACGGCGGGGATCTTTGTTTGTCTCGTCAATTAAATATTGAATGGTATGTTCGCCATCCCCAATAACGGAAGCGGGTGTACGCAAAGCCGCACAAATAAATTTATAATTGATCACTAAGATCCTGAAATCAAAACCAGTAATGTATTTTTCAACAATAACGTTACGGCCATATACTTTTGCAGCAGCAAATGCAGTTAATGCCATGGGCCAATCGGTAATATTTGTCGTGTTACCTTTACCGTGATTACCATCGATCGGTTTAATCACGATGGGATAGCCAATACTGTCAATGGTTTCCTGCAGGCCTTCCTCCGTTCTTACCACATCGCCTTTTGGTACAGGTATTTCTGCGGCACCCAACAGGTTTTTAGTTTCTTCTTTATCGCATGCAATATCCACCGCAATATTACCCGTAGTGCTTGCAATAGTTGCTCTTATTCTTTTTTGATGAACACCATATCCCAGTTGCACCAACGAATGTTTATTTAATCGGATATAAGGAATGCCTCGTTTAGCAGCCTCATCAACAATGCAGCCGGTACTTGGGCCCAACCTTGTATCCTCACGGATTTCTCTCAGCCGCATAATATCAGTCGCAAGATCATATTCAGTGTCATCGGTAAGTGCCTGGCAGACATTTACAGCAGCTTTCGCGGCATACACACCGGCATCTTCTTCCATATAACTGATGCAGACATAATATTCTCCGCTTTTTCCTGTGCCACGGGTTCGCCCAAAACCGGTATCCATCCCGGCAAGTGTTTGCAATTCCAAAGCTACATGTTCAATAACGTGGCCCATCCAGGTTCCTTCATCCACACGTTCAAAAAAACCACCGCGTGTTCCAACGCTGCAACGGTGTTCGATCATGCTGGGAAACATTTTTTCCAGGCGTTGCCTGAAACCGGCAATTTCATTGGTAGGACGTTGCTCCATCTCTTCAAGGTCAAGCTTCATTTGTATCAACTTTGTTCGGCGAACACTCCAATAATTTGGGCCTCTCAGGATCTTAATTTCTACTATCTTCATAAATGCGTGTAATTTGTTTGATATAGGGAAAGTAATTTAGGGTAATCATGTTGCTTTTCAAAGAAATGATGCTTTTAAATCAATGTTCAATATTCAACGCTCAAAATTCAATCACCTCAACCCCCTCCAAAACGAACAGCGAGGCGATAGTAAGAATGAGTATCGTAATTATGTACTGGTTTTTATCCGATGAGCAATGGAAGATTGTACGTCGAATATTGAATATTTTTTTCATTGATACGCAAAAAATATTGAAAGAGCCCGGTGAAATTAACATTGCTGTATAATTAAGAAGTCCCCCAAAAATACGTTTTAGCCTATTTTTGCGTTTTATCAAAAACGATTAGATGGAATTTGCTAAAGGGAAACTACTTGCTATAGGCGGTGCAGAAGATAAAGGAACCGACCTCGAAAAAGGCGAAATTCACCGCAACAACCTCAATTTTTTTGGACTGGGCATTTTAAGAAGGATCGTGGAAGAAACCGGCGATACCACTACCCGTATTGAAGTGATCACAACAGCCAGCATGATTCCGCAGGAAGTGGGCGAAAATTACCTGAATGCTTTTGGTAAGATCGGCTGTACCAATATTGGCGTTATGAACATACGCAACCGGGTTGATGTTGCAAATGATGACTACCTGGAACGCATAAAAGCCGCAGATGCCGTCATGTTTAGCGGGGGCAATCAAATGAGGCTCACCAGCACATTTGGCGGTACTCCCTTTTTGGATCTCTTATTAATGCGTTATCATGAAGAACCCAATTTCCTTGTGGCAGGTACTTCCGCAGGTGCTATGGCGATGAGCAATACCATGATCTATGAAGGCAATGCAACAAAAGCGCATTTAAAAGGGGAAGTAAAAATTACTACAGGCCTTGGCTTTATGGATGATGTGATATTTGATTCCCATTTTGAAAAACGCGGCCGTTTTGGAAGGTTGGCGCAGGCAATTGCTGCAAATCCTTCCTGCATTGGCATTGGACTTGGAGAGGATACAGGCATGTTGATCACCAATGGTAACAGGATGGAAGCAATCGGCAGCGGGCTTGTAATTATAGTTGATGGCCATGATATCCGTCATAGCAATATTGCCGATATCCCGGATGGTAACCCGATCAGTATTGAAAATCTAAAAGTACATTTCTGTGAAAAAGGTAATGGTTATATGGTACGTGAGCGTCTATTCCTCCCCGAAGTGAACGAAGGAGCAGTGGTGAAGAAGCAGGTGCATGTGGAATGATTTGATGATTTGAAGATTTGGAGATTTGATGATGAGGAACGTTTGTATGGTGCTGCCGTTGGGTGGCATTTTTTATTGTAAGGAAAATTCAACATTCTACGTGCAATTTTCATTGGTCAAATAATTACAAGTGTAGGCTTAAATACGAGAAAGATAAATTCCCTTTTTGATCATGTAAATGTGAGCAGCGGCTACACATTAACGGTACTCCATTGAGGAAACCATTATCTTATTAAAACAATATTTCCTTTTAGCATTTTAACTTTGCCGGAACGGTCTCTTCCCTGCAGCGTCCATGCATAATTACCCTGGTTCACCTGCACCCCTTTAAAGCGGCCATCCCATCCCTTAAACAAATCACTTGTTGAAAAAATCACTTGCCCATAACGGTTATATACCCTGAAATAATCAAGGCTCACAATACCAATGTAAACCGGGTGGAAACCGTCATTCAGGCCATCGCCATTTGGTGTAAAAGCAGTAGGTATATAATATGCCGGGCCTTTAAAAACATTTATTTTTACGGAGTCTGTTCCTGTACACCCGAGGAGATCTTTTACAGAAAGCACAAATGTTGTACTGTTGGTTAGTACAGTAACAGGGTTGGGAATAGTATTGTTATTTAGATCCGCAGCAGGAGACCATTCATATTCAATTCCACCGCTTCCCGACAACTGGTAAGGCATATTGTATTCAATGTTTGCATCCTGCCCTGCATTGGCTTGCACGGGCGGTAAAATATTGAGCTGAACGATGGCCGTATCAGCACAGGATCCTGTACTGACTATGAGTTGGTAACTGCCACTGTTTCCTGCAATAGCCGGGTTAGGTACAGGAGCCTGGTTCAGTGTCCATGTGTTCGCATAACCGGTAGTGTTATATAGCAACGTAAGGTTTTCTGTTTGCCCGAAGCAAAGCGTTACACTTTTATCTGCACCCAAGTCTGGTTTGCTGTTAACGGATACTGTGATCAAAACCCTCGGGCCTTCGCAGGATCCATTTACCTGGCTCACATAATAATCTGTATTTCCTATGCTTGTTGAAGAAGGAACAGGTGCCGTAGCAGAGCCGGTGCCCCCAGTGGCAGTTGTGTACCAAAGCAAACTGTTGCCGGTAGACGTAGTAGTAGCCGTAAGCGGACTCGTTGTTTGATTCAAACAGTAATTTACAGGTGAGCTCACAACTGGCGCAACCAGGTCGGGTACAACAGTTAGGTTAAGTGTAGCTATAGAATCGCAGCCGCCACTACTCGTAAGTGTTACTGGATAACTTCCTGCTGCTGAATAGCTGTTTCCATTCCATGAATAGGGAAGTTGAGAGCTGCATATTGTTTCAGGAGTTGTGCTCGTTATATTATCCAATGATAAATTAAGGGTTGCAGTTGAATCACAACCATTACTGCCTGTTAGTACAACAGCATACGCGCCTGCCGTATTAAAGACATTCCCATTCCAGCTAAAAGGTAATTGTGAACTGCAAATGGCAAGTATTGTTGTACTGGTTGAAAGCGGTAAAACAGTTACAGGCAACGTGGTTGTAGTTGCACATTGCCCGGCATCAGGCGTAAATGTATAGATACCTGATATGGTATTGTTTACTGTTGCCGGGCTCCATGTTCCATTGATTCCATTTAATGAAGCTGCTGGTAAAACAGGGGCAGTTGTTCCATTGCAGATAGCAGTTACTGCGTTGAACTGGGGTATTATATTTGGAACCACCTGCACATTTAATGTTGCAATCCCACCGCATTGCCCGGCATCAGGAGTAAAAGTATAAGTTCCTGAACTGCTGTTACTAACTGTAGCTGGCGACCAGGTTCCGGTAAGCCCATTTGTAGAAGTGGCTGGTAAAGCCGGCGCTACCGACCCGAAACATATTGGATTGATACCGGGAAACAGCGGAGTTATAGTGCTACTAACGGTGATGGGTATAGTTGTATTTGTGGTACATACTGTTCCCACATTTGGGGTAAATGTATATGAACCGGAGCTGGTATTGCTCACTATTGATGGTGACCAGGTTCCTGGAACGCCATTATCCGAAGTTGCTGGTAAGACAGGCGCAATACTACCCTGGCAAATTTGGGTGGGAAAACTAAAGGTTGGGTTTGTAACAGGAGTAATCGTAACATCCAGGTTATAGACTGGTGCACACTGTCCGGCAGCAGGGCTAAACACATAAGTCCCGGAGTTGGTATTACTGATCGCAGTGGGTAACCAGGTGCCGGTGATCCCATTAGTAGAACTGCCAGGTAATATAGGCACGGTTGCGCCGTTGCAAAAGGAAGTTGCCAGGTTGAATGCAGGTGTAATATTTGGAGTAACGGTAACTGCTACTGTTACAACGGTCGCACACTGTCCAACTGCAGGTGTAAAGGTATAACTGCCCGAACTTGTATTGCTGATTGTTGAAGGCGACCATGTACCTGTAATACCATTATCAGAAGTTGTTGGTAAAACTGGTGCGACTGAATTATTGCATATTGGGTCAATCGGGGGAAATGCCGGAATTGTATTAGGAACACCGTTGATGGTGACTGAATAAGTGGATGTGCAGCTAGCCGCATCAGTTATAGTAGCTACATAAGTACCTGGCTGAAGATTAGTTGCAGTCAGGCCGTTCTGCACAGGCACTGTATTCCAGGAAACAGAATAAGGCGCTTCGGTGCCCGGTGTGAGTGTAAGTGTGGCATTGCCTGCAGTTGTACAGGTTGCCGGGTTGATCAAAGCGCTGGTAGAAACCGGTATATAACTAATGCCGGATACGGCAAAAAAAACAGCATTCGGATAAGGTGCATTGATCCCGGCCGTAGTAACATTGGTAAAGTTTATCTTCTGCAGATCTTTTAACCTGTCGGCACAGGACAGGTTTATTTCCAAATAATATATTCTTGGGTTATCTGGCAAACCATCCGAACCCGTAACCGGGCTGGCACGGTCGCAACGGCCAATACCAGAAACAACAAGATTGGTAGTGTTGAAAAACCAATCGCCAACAGACGCAGTTGATGCAGTATTGCTGCCATCTGTAAAAAACAGGTTCACATTGACAGCACTTTCTCCTTCTGTAGATAAGGTTAATATTCTGATTTTGCTAAAAGCTGCAGGGGAGCTGATATTGAGATCGCCGGTTTCAGTACGCTGTAAAAGCAATGCATTATTGGATGTGTAATCGGCCATTTGATAAGATCCATTGGCGAATGTAAAAAGACCGTTATCAGGAATTCCGCCTCCACCAAGTGCATTGCTTGAGCCAAAACTGGCAGTGTACATTACATGATTGGCGATAGGTACACCGTCAATTGGGAAATCGGTGGTAAGAAGAGAACTGCTTCCAGATTCTGCAATCACGTCGTGGTTGAAGCCATTAACAGTGATTGGAACAAATGTTTGTGAAAAGCTGTGAAAAAAACAGGTAAAAAGTAAGAGTAAAAAGATTGAAAATTTAAAAATGCTTCGTGGTTTATTCATAATTAGTCCTGGTTATCCTGGCTTAAAATTACTATGAATGATCCGCATTGCGACGAGAACTTATAGAGACGTACTCTTGCCGGTGGATATATCAACTTATTATTGCTGATTAAACCTGGACTAACCGGGCGCTAACTTAAATTGAATTTTGCCAATTTTTTCTGGGATGGCCTAAACCACTTTTACCAAATAATAATTTCTTCTCCCTTTTTGTATAAGCAAGTACCTGCCATGCAACAACATCGATTTATCCAGCTTTAGCTGCAGGTCATCAATTTTATTTCGGTTTATACTGATTCCCCCGTTCTGTATCATTTTTTTGGCCTCTCCTTTACTGGGAAAAATGGTTGTTGCTGCAAGAAAACTAACCAGGTCAGTTTCGTTGAAAGCATCTAAGTCATAATTTACTTTTACAATTCCTTCAATGGATTCAAGATCAGCCTCAGTCATGCTTTCGGCGGCTGCATGCTGACTGGAAAATAATTTCTCTGTTGTTTCAACGGCTTTATCAAGTTCATTCCTGCCATGTACAAACAATGTCACTTCTTCAGCCAGCTTTTTTTGCAATAACCTTTTTGACGGATCAGCCTGCTGTTCTTTAATTAAATTATCAATTGCTGCTTCTGTTAAAAACGTGAAGATCTTTATCCAGCTTTCTGCATCGCTATCTGTAGCGTTTAACCAGAACTGGTAGAAATGGTAAGGCGTGGTTTTTTCCGCATCCAGCCATATATTTCCTTTTTCTGTTTTGCCAAATTTTCCACCATCTGCTTTTCTTATCAGCGGGCAGGTAAATGCAAAAGCCTCACCTCCGGCTTTCCTGCGGATCAACTCAGTACCGGTAGTAATATTACCCCATTGGTCGCTGCCGCCCATTTGCAGCCTGCAGTTCTTGTTCTTATACAACCAGAAATAGTCATAACCCTGTACCAACTGGTAAGTGAATTCAGTGAACGACATGCCATCTCCTTCAATCCTTTTCTTTACACTCTCTTTTGCCATCATGTAATTCACTGTGATGTGTTTGCCCGTGTCGCGAATGAAATCAAGAAAGCTCATCCCTTTGAACCAATCATAATTATTGGCCATCTCTGCAGCATTGGGAATGCTGGGGTCAAAGTTCAGGTATTTTTCCAGCTGTGCTTTTACAGCAGCAACATTGTGGTTCAATATTTCCTCGCCAAGGAGGTTTCTTTCTTCACTTTTTCCACTTGGGTCGCCTACCATCCCGGTAGCACCGCCAACCAGCGCAATTGGTTTGTGGCCGCAGCGCTGAAGATGAAGTAACAATAGTATGGGTACCAGGCTGCCAATATGAAGACTATCACTTGTTGGATCAAAACCTATATAAGCCGTGGTCATTTCCTTGTTCAGTTGTTCTTCCGTGCCAGGCATAATATCCTGGATCATTCCTCTCCACGTTAACTCCTTTATCAGATTGTTCATGATCATTTCTCGCCTTTTAATGGATGCAAAAATCAGGAATTAATTTGAAGATCAGCTAATTTGATAATTTGGTAATTGATAATTTGATGATTCATTCTTTGTTGGTAGCTGTCATTCCAAAATAGCCAATCACCAAATCACCAAATCATCAAATCACCAAATTGCTTTTGTGCAGCATTCCCGGGTCACAGGTACTCTTAAAATAAATAGTTTTATTGTATAAATTATTCAGGCCGGAAGCTGATTTTAGTCGTAAATTTGAAATAGTTTTTGTATGCTGTAAATGAGATATTTACACAATTTGTCAGGTAAAAATACGTTTACAAGTATTAAGTTATCCAAAAATCAGGCTTATCAATCCAAACATATGAGACAAAATCTCTCTGCCTCTTTACTGCTTATCTTCCTATTTCCCTTTGCAGGATTTTCTCAATTCAGAATTTATTCCAACGAGTTTTTGAACATTGGCGCAGGTGCACGGGGCCTCGGAATGGGAAATGCGCAGGTGGCAACAGTAAAAGATGCAACGGCAGGTTACTGGAATCCTGCAGGCCTTACAGGGGTAAAAGACAATATCAATGCTACGCTTATGCATGCAGAATATTTTGCAGGTATAGCGAAGTACGAATATGCTTCAATAGCAGTTCCGGTACAGGACAATAAAAGGACCCTGGGCTTTTCCATTTTGCGTTTTGCCGTAGATGATATTCCGAACACATTTTACCTTGTAAAGCCAGGTGGCGGCGTGGACTACAACAATATCTCTGCGTTTTCTTCTGCAGACTATGCCTTCCTGTTCTCATTTGCACAAAATATCAAGGACACTGAAAAGAAGAAAATGAGCTTTGGTGTAAATGCTAAGGTCATTTACCGGAATGTGGGGCATTTTGCCCATGCCTGGGGATTTGGAATTGATGCGGGCTTGCAGGCACAATTTGATAAATGGCACCTTGGGGTTGTAGCCAGGGACCTAACCAGTACATTCAACGCCTGGTCCTTCAAATTCGATGACCGGGAAAAAGAAGTTTTATACCTCACCAGCAATGATATACCGGTAAGGTCAACGGAATTGACCTCACCGAGGCTTGTTGTGGGCGGTGGCTACACTTTTCATATCAGCAAGGCGGTGAACTTACTTACAGAACTTGGTGCCGATCTCACGTTTGATGGCAAACGCTCCACCATTATTAGCAGCAAATCATTCAGTGTTGACCCTCATTTTGGCATGGAAGCTTCCATAAAAGATATTTTCTTTGTACGTGCAGGCATCACCAACTTTCAACGGGCACTTGCAGATGCAGATACCCTGAACCAAAAAAAGGTATGGATCTACCAGCCAGGCATAGGTGCAGGATTCAAGATCAAGAATTTTATGTTTGATTATGCCCTGACCAATCTTGCTAATCAAAACAATCCCTTGTACACACATATTCTATCTATAAGGTTCAATATTATAAACTCGAAAAAGAAGAAGTAATAATAATTAATTATACCTGATGTCAAAAAAATTACTCATAGCCTTTTTTGTGCTGCTGGCTTCAACAGCACATGCCCAATTAAATAATCAGTGGATTGATTATGGCAAAACCTATTATAAGTTCAGGCTGGCAAAAGATACTCTTTGCAGGATATCGCAACCAGCGCTGGCGGCAGCGGGTTTGGGCGCAGTCTCTGCCGACGAGTTCCAGCTCTGGAGAAATGGTGCGGAACTGCGTTTATACACTTCCGTTAATGCAGCCCCGCTTGGGCCAACAGATTATATAGAATTCTGGGGACAGATGAACGACGGAAAAGCTGATAACCAACTATACCTTGAGCCCGATTTTCAACTGGCAGATAAATACAGCCTTGAAACAGATACTGCAAGTTACTTTCTCACTGTAAATCCTGCAGGCGGTAATTTAAGGTTTATCAATACTGTGAATACTTCCCCCGCCGCAACTACGCCCGATGCTTATTACATGCGCAGCATGGATTTTTATTACAAAAATCAAATAAACAGGGGAAGGGCAGAGATTGTTGGTGAATATATTTATTCTTCTTCTTACGATAAAGCTGAAGGCTGGGCAAGTAATACGATAGCTCCGGGTTTTGATCTGACAAAAGAAATTTTTAATCTTAATGTGTACACTGCGGGGCCGGCGAATGGGCTAACGGTAAGGGTTAATGCAGCTGGTACGGCAAACAATCTGAGGAACCTCAAAATCAAACTTTTCAACAATGAAGTAACTGCACCGCCTTACGGAACTCCGATTGATATGTCGCTCTTCAATTATAAAAAAGCGAACATTACCAACCTGCCAATCTCTTTATTGCAGAATCCTGCATACCTTATCTTTACTGTGGCTGATGCACCGGTAATTCCTACCACTCAAAATGACAGGATCATTGTTTCAAGCCTTGGATTGACATTTCCGGCAACATTCAATTTTAATAATGAACGTTATTTTTCTTTTGACCTCGGGCCTTCAGCTTCTGGTAATTATCTGGAGATCAATAATTTTAATTATGGTAGTACTGCGCCCGTGCTTTATGACATCACAACCGGCGCACGTTATACCGGTGATATCATTTCAAGCCCGGGTAAAGTAAGATTTGTGCTGCCTGGTTCTTTTGAGCCAGTAAGAAGTTTCAGGCTGGTAAACCAGGAATTGTTTCAGCCGATCACTTCTTTAACTACAAGGAATTTCCTTGACCTAACCAATCCAAACAACCAGGGGAATTACGTTATTATCAGTAATCCGATTTTATACAATGATGGCAGCGGGAATAATTATGTTGACCAATACAAACAATACCGTACCACAGCGCAGGGAGGAAGTTACAATGCTAAAGTGTATGATATTGCTGAGCTTACAGACCAGTTTGGATTTGGTATCTCCAACCACCCTGGTTCAATAAGGGATTTTATACGTTATGCCAGCGCAATATTTACAGATCAGCCTCAGTATGTATTTCTTATAGGAAGAGGTGTGGATTATATTGATGTGAAGGAGTATGAATCGAATCCGTTGATAAATAAATTAAACCTGGTTCCAACATTCGGATGGCCGGCTTCTGATGGTATGCTGGCAGCATTGCCCGGAACTTTTTTACCAATCGTTCCAATGGGAAGATTGGGAGCCGTCAGCGGGGCTGAGGTAAATAATTACCTGCAGAAAGTAATGCAGTATGAACAGGAACAGCAAACTGCTTCTCCTTATATAGCTGACAAAGGCTGGATGAAAAATTTCATGCATATTGTTGGAGGAAAAGATACCACTGAGAACAACTTGTTCAGTGTGTACATGAATGATTATGCGAAGATCGTGAGAGATACGTTGTATGGTGGCTATGTAGAAACATTTACGAAGAATTCCACAGGTGCAGTACAACAGGCAAACAGCGACAGGATAGTGCAATTGATCAACAATGGACTTGGATTCATTGGTTACTTTGGGCATTCCTCTGCCAACACATTTGAATTCAATCTAAGTAATCCCGAGATATACAGCAATGCAGGAAAATACCCTTTCTTTAATGTGAGTGGTTGTGATGCAGGGAACTTTTTCATCTTTGATCCGCTAAGGCTGAACGGAAATTTATCTATCTCGGAAAAATATGTATTGGCCAACCAGCGTGGAAGTATAGGTTTCCTGGCGGATACTCATTTTGGAATACCACAATTACTCGATCCTTACAATCACGCTTTATATACAGCATTTGCAAAGACCATGTATGGAAATACGATTGGTAACCAAATGCGGCAAACCGTCCAACTACTTGGAGGCGCAGATCACAACCTGAATTATTATACCAGGATACATGTAGAAGAACTAACCCTCCATGGTGATCCGGCAATAAAGATTAATACTTTTCAAAAACCGGATTATGTAATAGAAGATCAAAATGTGAAGATCAGTCCAAGCATTATTTCTGTTGCAGATGCAAATTTCAATATAAAGATCAAATTGCAAAATCTTGGAAGAGCAATTGGTGATTCAATATGGGTAACCGTTAAAAGAAAATTGCCCAACGATACTATCCGCATTTTGTACAATCAATTGATCCCTGGAATACATTATGCAGATTCCCTCAACCTCAATGTAACAATTACCCCAACCACCGATAAGGGTTTGAATCAATTGATCATTACTGTTGATGACGGTGATAGGGTAGATGAACTTTATGAAAGCAATAATACGCTTACAAAAGATTTTTACATTTTTGAAGATGAGCTTCGCCCGACGTCGCCTTATAATTTTTCAATAGTCAACCAGCAGAATATCACTTTTGTTGCCAATACT
>JBDSBG010000074.1:0-67347 GCA_039921685.1 Ferruginibacter sp. | reverse complement strand
AACTGCAATAATGCCGTAACCCATAAACATTATAATGGAAGCAATGAATTTACCCAAAGGCGTAACTGGCGATATATCACCATAGCCCACGGTAGTAATGGTGACTATTGCCCAATAAATACTTTCGGGAATACTGCTAAATCCGTTCTCGCCATTTTCAATCAAGTACATAATGGATCCAAGAATAATAACCAATGTGAAAACCACCAGCATAAAAATGCTGATCTTTTTCATACTCGTAGAAATAGATGTCTTCAGGAACTCCATCTCTGTAAGGAAATGAGTAAGCTTAAAAATTCGAAATATTCTCAAAAGCCGGAGGGCACGCAATACGAGGAGCGATTGAGCACCCGAGAATATTATACTTAGGTATGAGGGAATGATTGCAAGAAGGTCAACGATACCCAAAAACGAAAACATGTAACGCACCGGTTTATCTAAAGCCAGCAGGCGAAGAATATATTCGATGGTGAAAAGTGCTGTAAAAATCCATTCCAGGTTATAAAAAATATGCCCATAAGTTGTGTGGTAAGAGTTTATGCTATCGAGGGTCACCACCAGGATCGAACCCAAAATCAAAATAAGCAGAGCTATATCAAATATTTTGCCTGCTACTGTATTTGACTCATAAATAGTTTCATGGAGTATCATCCGCCATGATTTGTTGTATTTTTTCGCCATAAAGCAAAATTAAATATAACCCTATAAACTCCGTTAAATATAAACCTATAGACTGCGCAAAACCGCAGCCCGGGCTTCTAAATAAAAAGTTCCAGTAAGGTAGTCTTTGTTCCGTTTACATTGTTGAGACAAAGTTATAAGAGACTTTGAAAAAATCTGGCTGATCTGCCTCACCCAATTCTTAGAACCCAGGGTTTGAGAAATTATTGAATGTAACATTTCATGCAACTTCTTACCCGCCGCCTTTAAAGTAATCTCCTCGTTGAGACGATAGCTGTACATTATTTTTATGTTCTTCTTTATGCCTCATTAAATCTTTATAGGCATACTTTTGTATGACTAACTTATGATAATAAAGAAAAAAATAAACTTCATTGGTCTTTTAACTGCGATAGCTGTTTTTATTGTCATATTATGCTTGCCGATTTTCAATAATCAGCAGGCTCAACATGCACTTGCACTGCTGTTGCTCGTTGCGATACTATGGATAACCGAAGCCATTCCGCTTCCATTGACTGGATTATTAATTCCCGTAATGGCGATTTGCCTGCAAATAGTGCCGCCAAAAGAAGCGTTCAGGGAATTCGCACACCCAATCCTTTTCTTATTCATGGGTGGTTTCGTATTGGCTGGTGCACTGGCGCGACACTCACTCGACAAAATGCTTGCCCAAAAGCTTATCCGGCTTGCGAATGGTAATTTTTACAGGTCGGCAGTTCTCCTGATGTTTGCAACTTCTTTAATAGCTTGCTGGATAGGCAATACCTCTGCAACTGCAATGATGATACCTCTGGGATTAGGTATGCTTGTTCTTATAAAAAAAAATATTGTATCCGCAGAGTCCAAATTCCTAATGCTTGGGATGGCATATTCTGCAAATGTTGGAGGCATCATAACCATGGTATCATCACCACCTAACGCAATTGGCGCAGCCATATTGAACATATCATTTTTAGAATGGATGAAATATAGTATCCCTGTTTTTCTGATCACGTTCCCGGTAATGGTTACAATCCTGACACTTTATTTTAAGCCTGATAAAAAAATGAGCATTGGCGTTATGGTCTTTGAAAAGGGAATTGAAGTTCCTATTAAAACGCTCTCCTTTATTTTTCTATTTACAATAACATTATGGATGATGGAGGGCGTACTTTCTCCTCTTCTGAATATAGACAGCAGTTTCAATTCACTCGTAGCAATCTTAGCCATATTCCTACTTTTTGTCACAAGGGTTTTGACCTGGGAAGAAATCATCAACAGCATTAAGTGGGAGATATTACTGTTATTTGGTGGCGGGCTTACCCTGGGAATGCTGATCGATCAAAGTGGGCTGGGAGCCATGCTGATTGCGAAAGTTTCGGGCCTGGTAACGGTTGTTCCAGTCTTCATGTTTTTGTGGGCTATCGTTATTCTTAGTATCATACTAACAGAATTTATGAGTAATACGGCAAGTGCGGCTATGATTTTGCCTCTCCTGTTTTCCTTGTCAAACCAGTTGCAAATTAATCCCATCATTTTAGTTCTTCCGGCAACAATCGCTGCGTCTTATGGGTTTATGCTCCCGGCAGGAACGCCTCCTAATGCAATGGTGTACTCGTCGGGGCTTGTACCACAAAGAGACATGATAAAGGCAGGTTTAATGATAAACATCATTTTTTCAGTTATTTTAACTACGTTTTTTTATTTCATTTTTTCTTCGGGGATTATTATATAACAATGCCGCATCATCAATCAATTCAATCCGTTCTCCGTCACGCCTGTCACCCTAATGTGAAAAGATTATCCTGCATTTGCTGATGATTCAATCATTTGCCAACACGGAATTTTAAATATAAATTTGGTTTCTCCAGTGCCGCAAATGAAATGAACACAAATTGTATGAAGCCTTTACAAGCATTGACCTTTATCTTTTCATTTTCTATTTTATCATGTAGTAATTACAAAACCGATGCAACGGTGATAGATGAAAAACTAAAGTCTGACACTGTTTCAATTGACATATCGTTGAATGCCAAAGAAAAAGTTTCAGCTGCTATCTATGACAGTATTAAGCGGTTTACTGTAGACGATTATCCTATCACCAATGAAATGCTTGCTGATAAGGAAAGCAACAATTCATCTTATAAGAAACAAAGCGGGCAAACTTATTCATACGATAAAGCCTGGTTCACCAACGACTCGATAAAGCAAACAATCATGATTGAGCTTTATACAGACTATCACCGCATGCTGACCTACCATTTTTACAACGATGATATTCCCAGCGGCTTAATCGCAAGCATGGAACTGCATACAAAAGAAGGGGACACTGCCAGCAGAAAGCAAAAAGAAAAAGATTTTGCTGGATTTTTAAAAAAGGCAATTGAAATAAAAGTATCCATGTTCGCATCAAACAAAGGATTTAAACTGGGAGATTTTAAGAAAAAAGCCATTGATATTTATGGTAAACCTAAGAGCCAATCGATGAAAGAAGGAATTGAAAAATTAGATTGGGAATTTGTTGGCGAAATACTGTATGATGGCAAATCAAGTTTAGGGGGCAAACCGCTGGCTAAAGACAGTTACGGACATCAAATAACAATGTATTTCAGGAATGGAAAACTAATAGCGCAAATTTTGCATAATGATATTCCCTGAAGGCGACAGTTAATGCTTCCCCAAAGCATTTGACTATTTTCTTTTACTTTCAACGATAGTTTAATTTGGTAGCTGATATAAACTAACAGGCTATAATTATGAAACAAATACCCATCAGAAAAATCACAGCCCAATTAAATGAACCCATTGTTTCTGGAAGGTTCAGCATTCGGTCTGTAGCCGATATACTTGATGGCAGTGATTTGGTTCATGACCTGCACAGGCATGATTTCTTTTTTATCCTTGCCCTGCAAAATGGCGCCGGGACTCATGAAATTGATTTTACAAACTATGAAATTCGCAACAATTCAGTATATGTCCTCAGGCCCGGCCAGGTCCATCGATTGAAATTAAAAGCAGGCTCGGCAGGATTTCTTGCAGAATTTGATTCGGCCTTTTATCATCCTACAGCAAAACCGGCCAATCAGCGATTGACCAGGGCCGCCAATAAAAACTTTTGCGCATTCGAGGCGGAAAACTTTAAGAAGTTACAGGATTTGCTATCTCATATTTTTCTTGAGTTTACGTTAAAGCAGGAGGGGTATGCAGAGGTGATCAAAGCAGACCTTGACATTTTCTTTATAGAATTTACCAGGCAGAGCAGTAACCTGAAAGAACCTGCAAGACCAGGCAGCACTTACGCCCAGGAACGTTATGAAGAATTCATGGAACTGGCTTCAACAAAAATTGCGACTCATAAAAAGGTTGCACAATATTCCACTCTGTTAAACCTGTCGATCTACCAGCTCAATGCAATTACAAAAGCGATTGTTGGCAAAGCTGCATCTGAAATCATCAATGAAATTATTGTACTTGAAGCCAAACGCTACCTGCTTGCAACGCCGAACCAGGTTAAAGACATTGCGGACCAGCTCGGGTATGAAGACATTTCATATTTTATCAGGTTCTTTAAAAAGCACACCGGCCATTCCCCCGAATCTTTCCGTAGACTTTCTATTCGTCCTGTTTAACTACATCATTGTCCTATTAAAATACTGCTGCGGAAATTAGCTTTGTACAATAAAGTCAAATGTCAACAAAATTCCTGCATCATGAAACCGAAATTTAAATTTATTGCAGCTTTAAAAATCTGGCTGGTCATTTATCCGTCCATTAGTTTGTTTCTTTTTTTATTTGGACAATCATTGGCTACCTTACCACTTTACCTGAGAACTTTTGTGTTAACCATAACATTGGTTCCCTGGATGGTGTTTATTGGCATCCCGGTACTGGATTCAGTTTTTGCTAAGTTTTCTTCGATGAAAAAAAATAGCAGGCCCAATCCTAAAATTGAGAAGGGATAACAACCTTTGCAACATAAGGAAAAGTATCAAGCTGGGTAAAATACTTATCATAACGGCGTAGGCTAAACGGGAATATTATTCAGCCCAAAATTTCGATGCGAATCCGGACTTGATTTTTACATGATAATCGATTCAAAAAATAGTACAATGAAAAGCAATAATCCATTCGACGTAATCATTGTAGGTGGAAGTTATTCCGGGCTTGCCGCTTCCATGGCGCTTGGCCGGGCATTAAGGAGCGTATTAGTTATTGACAATGACAAACCCTGCAACCGCCAAACACCTCATTCACATAATTTCCTAACGCAGGATGGCAAAGCGCCAAAGGAAATTGCAACTATTGCGAAACAACAGGTTGAGAAATATAAGACCATACAATTCTTCAACGGTCTTGCAACAAAAGGAAAAAAAACGAGCAGCGGTTTTGAAATACATACCGATACGGGACAAATATTTACTGCAAGGAAAATCATTTTTGCTACAGGCATTAAAGATATGCTGCCCGGCATTCCAGGGTTTGCCGAAAGTTGGGGAATCAGTGTACTGCACTGCCCTTATTGCCACGGTTATGAAATAAAGAATCAGAAAACAGGTATTCTCGGTAATGGGAATTATGGCGTCGAATTTTCGGCACTTATTTCAAACTGGACAAAAGACCTTACACTTTTCACAAATGGTAAATCCAATTTAACGAGTGAAGAAACAGCAAAACTTCATCAACATGGTATTGCTATTGTTGAAGATGAGATTGAGGAATTCCAGCAGCAGGATGGATACATTCGGCAGATTATTTTCAGAGGAGGTAATGCTGTAGCAGTAAAAGCCATTTACACCCGGGCTCCCTTTGTACAACACAGTTTGATTCCTGAAATGCTGGGATGCGGGTTGAATGAAGACGGGTACATTATCGTTGATGCATTTCAACGGACAAGCGTACCTGCTGTATTTGCATGTGGCGACAATTCCAGCCGTATGCGCACGGTTGCAAGTGCGGTATCAACAGGTTCTGCAGCTGGTATGATGGTGAATAAAGAACTGGTAGGCGAGGACTTTTAATGGATACAAATTGGCAATGAACTAAGGGTTCGGCCATCTGTCATTTTGCAGAAGAAAAAGTTTGGGGCCATATGCATGTGTTCTACAAGACATTCACAAGCAGCAAAACGAACTCCGCTCAAAAATGTGATACAGCAAAGGCTAACATCACTAATTGCTTGATCTGCTTTACTCAATACTATCAGTACTTTAAATTATTTGTGATATTTGTAAGCGTATACCTTATCTTATAAAATATTCCAAAATTAAAAAGTAAGATTATGTCATTTGACAGAAGAAAGTTTTTAAAAGGAGCAATTTTATTGCCTTCCATTTCCTCATGCAGTTCCTTTTTGTTTGCATCAACTACAAATATCTTTATGCAATCAAATTCATTTAAACGTGTTAGGCCGGGAGATGCGCTTTGGCCTTCTGCAGAAAAATGGAATGGATTAAATTCTGCGGTAAACGGTAACCTGGTAAAAATAGAATCGCCTTTTATTTCCTGCAAAACTTTGGCGGGTTCCACCTCGTGTACAGAGCTTTTCGCCAGTTTAAAAAATCCATATTTTATCGGCGACAATCCAGCACTCACACAAACTTCGGGATACCAGGATGCATGGCAATCGGAACCCAGTGTGTATGCTGTAGCAGCAAGCAGTACGGCAGATGTGGTTGCCGCTGTTAATTTTGCCCGCATCCATAATTTACGTTTGGTTGTAAAAGGCGGAGGTCATAGTTACCAGGGCACATCCAATGGGCCTGATTCGTTGCTTGTGTGGACAAGGAAGATGAAAAAAATAGAACTGCATGATAATTTTGTTGCTTCGGGATGTGAATTAATACAAGAACCACAACATGCAGTAACCATTGAAGCTGGTGCTTTGTGGTTGCAGGCTTATGATGCTGTTACAACAAAAGGCGGAAGGTATGTGCAAGGAGGTGGTTGTGCTACAGTAGGCGTTGCAGGGCTTATACAAAGCGGTGGTTTTGGAAGCTTTTCTAAAAATTATGGCTTAGCAGCTGCGGCATTACTGCAAGCTGAAATTGTTACCGCCGACGGATCTGTAAAAATTGTAAATGCCGTAAAAAATCCTGACCTGTTTTGGGCTTTAAAAGGAGGAGGTGGTGGAAGTTTTGGTGTAGTTACCAAGCTAACTTTGAGAACAAGGGAATTACCGGAAAAATTCGGTGTGGTATTAGGAAAAATAAAAGCGACTGATGATAACTCATTCAAAGAACTTACAAAGCAATTATTAGTTCAATACCAGCAACATCTTTTCAATCCGAATTGGGGCGAATCCATTTCCTTTCATACAGATAATTCCGTGAATATTAATATGGTGTTTAACGGCCTCAACCAGGTAGAAGCAAAGGCCGCATGGCAGGATTTCGAAAACATGCTGAAAGCGTCACCGCAAAAGTATGTTTTTGAAATGCCTTTAACGGTCATTGAAATTCCGGCGCAACATTTATGGGATACTGCTTTTCTCAGGAAATACGCAGCAAATATTATTGCAGCCGATGACCGGCCTGGTGCACCTGCAGAAAATATTTATTGGGCATCAAACAAACAGGAAGCCGGGCAATTTCTATTTGGGTATCATTCTGCATGGTTACCGGCCTCATTGTTAAAAGATGAAAAACAGGCATCTTTGATTGATGGCATTTTTGCAGCAAGCCGCAGTTGGACAACTTCCTTACATTTTAATAAAGGATTAGCAGGCTCTCATCCCCAAGAAATTGCTGCTGCAAAAAATACAGCTATCAATCCTGCGGTGTTGACTGCCTTTGCTTTAGTAATAATTGCCGGGGAAGGTGAACCTGCATTTAAAGGGATACCGGGTCATGAGCCTGATGTAAACAGCCATGTAAAAGCTTCAGAGATAAATAGTGCCATGAATGAAATATTGAAAGTAGTGCCCAATGCCGGCTCGTATGTTTCCGAAAGTAATTTCTTTGAAAAAAACTGGCAACGATCATTTTGGGGAACTAATTACAAAAGGTTAGCGGCGATAAAAAAGAAATATGATCCTGAAGGGTTGTTTTTTGTACATCACGGTGTTGGTAGCGAAAAATGGTCTGCTGATGGTTTTACCAGAATTAGTTAAGTTTTATTAAATGAGGGAAAATGGACACTGCATTTTTACAATACATTGAACAGCTCCTTTCCATTTCTCCACTTGAGGCATGGGAGAAGGAACTGATTTTTATTAACCTCTCGTTCAGGAAAATATCAAAGAATGCAATTGTGAGACATGCCGGTTCCATGGTGAAAGAATTGTATTTTGTTAACAAGGGCTGCATAAGGACTTTTTATTTAGATAAAAAAAACAGGGAATGCACCCGCACCATAGCTTTTGAAAATACTTATTGTTGGGCAATCAATTTTTTAAATGAGTTGCCGCTTCACGAATACATCGAAGCCCTTGAGGATTCGGAATTGCTGGTTTTTACGAAGGAGAAATTTAATCTCCTCACCGCAAGTAGTCCCGGCTTTAGAAATATATACCTGCATACGTTGGAAAGAATAGCCCTCATTTATTCCGCACGTGTAGAAACTTTGATAACCCTGGATGCCAAAGAAAGATACAACAACCTGCTTTTGAACCGACCGGAAATAATTTTAACCTTGTCCAACAGGGTTGTTGCTTCTTACTTAGGCATCACCGAGCAATCATTAAGCAGAATTAAAGCGCAAAAATAATTTTTTACCATTTGGTAATTTTTACATCCGGGAGCCAGGATAGTTTTGCTGATTAAATAAAAACTATTCAATTATGTTATTAAAATCAAACTCCTTAAAAAATAAAAAAATTGTTTTTTGGACGATCACCGTTTTACTCAGTGCATTTTTTATCTTAAGTGGATACATGGAGGTTACTAAAAATCCTGCAACCTATCCCAAAACAATAAGAATGGGTTACCCTCCCTATTTTATTACAATGCTTGGCATAGCAAAACTGATCGGGTCAGTTATATTTTTGATACCGATGTTTCGCAAGTTGAGGGAATGGGTCTTTGCCGCCTTTACTTTTGATGTGATTTTCGCGTTTGTATCCGGATATACAATACAGAGCTATGCAGATTGTACGAAAGCCGTTGTTGTGTTTGTGGTTTTAATGCTTGCCTATTGGCTGTTCAGTAATATTGAAAGAACAAGATATCGGGTGAAAATCAATAATTCATCCTCTAATACAATCTAGAAAAAATAACAGGAAAGAAATGAAACCATTAATTGTTCTTTTAAGCGCATTTGCAATCTCGCTGATAGTGACAAAAATATCTATCGGAAGGTACGAGTTTGCGTTGTCAGGAAGAATAGCGTTGTCTGTAATGCTTATGTTTACGGCCATTGCACATTTTGCATTTACGAAAGGAATGGAAATGATGCTACCTACCTTCATACCATACAAAAAAGAAGTGGTTTACTTAACAGGCATTATTGAATTTGCTGCAGCAACTGGAATTCATATTCCTGCTTTCAGGGCCATAGCGGCATTGCTTTTAATCGTATTCTTTATTCTCATAGTTCCTGCAAATATTTATGCCGCAGTAAAACACATTGACTATCAAAAAGCCAATTATAATGGTGGCGGACCAAACTATTTGATGTTCAGAATTCCATTACAGGTTTTCTTTATTCTATGGACATACATTTTTGCAGTAAAATATAATTAAATTGAATTAAACGACATTGTAATTGATAATGACAATCCCTTATGCCATAGTTCAGGCAGGCACCTGTATTTTAAGAGATAAGAGAAAACCAGAACTGAACCCAATTGTTGTAAATGCCTTTGCGATATCATAGTTTTGAAACCAGGTTTCGGATATCGAATACATAAACTGGCAGATTATTGCTTAATTAGCATTTCAAGCAAATAATTTTTGGGATATTCTAAACTTTACTTGCGAAGGAATAAGAAGTTGGTTGCGCCTTCTGGATACAGTAACCGGAATGTCAGTAATCTTTATTTAAATTTAAAAATAATCTAATGGTCAAAAAAAACTTTACAGCTATCGTCTTGGTTATTCTATCTTTTTTTGCAAGCGCTCAATCGAAAATCGAATTGTCGACAGGAGATATTTTTATCATCAACTCAAAAATATTAAAAGAAGAACGAACCGTTTGGGTTTACAATCCTAACAAAATCAATGATACAAAAAACAGGAAATGCCCCGTTATTTATGTTTTAGATGGCGAGAATCATTTCAGGTCTGTAGTTGCAATGGTTGAGTATTTAAGTGATGCCAATATAATTCCTCCAATGATCGTTGTTGGTATATTGCATCCTAAACGGATGAAAGACCTGACACCCACAATTGAAGATAAGGTTGGGGATAGCGCTGGAGTAAATTCCGGTGGCGGGGAAAGATTTATATCATTTATTAAAAATGAACTTTTTCCTGGTATCGAATCAAAATATTCCACAGCTCCTTACCGGCTGTTTATGGGACATTCATTAGGCGGGCTCACTGTGTTAAATACATTGATTCACCATAAGGATTTTTTCGATGCGTACGTTTCTATTGATGCAAGTTTGTGGTGGGACAAACAAAAACTTTTAAAAGAAAGTAAACCGATTCTTGGAACTGGTAATTACGCTGGCAAAAAACTGTTCTTAGCTATTGCCAACCGCATGGAAAAAGGCGTTGATACAAGTGCTGTACAGAACGATACAAGCGAAAATACAGAATTGATAAGATACAACCTGGAACTGATCAGGAGCATAAAAGGTAATCAGCAAAATCATTTATCTTTTGGTCATAGATATTATGCAGATGACAATCACGGCTCAGTCTCCTTTATAGCCGAATATGATGCTCTTCGTTTTATTTTTAACTATTACAAATTTGATCTTTATAGCAGTTATTTAGACGATGAAAAAATAAGGTTAGATACGCTGTTAGATGCTCACTATAAAAATATATCAAGCCAGTTAGGCTACAACCTTAGACCTGCAGAAGGCCTTGTAAACGGGCTTGCTTACCACGCCTTGAGAACGAAACAGCTTACAAAGGCAAAACTTTTATTCGAAATGAACGTGGTAAATTATCCTGGAAGCTCAAACGCATTCGATTCGCTTGGTGATTTTTATGTTGAAACAAACGACATTATAAATGCGATAAGATGTTATAAGCAAGCATTGGAAATTTCAGCATTGCCGGAAACAATAAAAAAACTAAAAAAAATACAGGGAAATTAAAACCATTATAGTATTGGAGATTGTACGAATGGTAGTTGAATGAATTTTCATTCACCGTTAGTTTGTATTCCCGAATTGAACTTAAATGATTCCATTCTCTCAGTTCCTGAAGCGATCATATTCATCAGCCCTTGTTCGTTATGATATTTGCAAGCGTTTATCACCAGGGAAAAGATCCATTCGCCATTGAATAGGAAATAGCTTAGATTGAACTGGATAAAACAAATTATTCGGCAACTTATAATTCAGATTAAACGATGAAAGCAGTCTATTACGATAAATACGGCCCCCCGGAAGTTCTTTACATTAAAGAAATAGAAAAGCCCGTTCCAGGCGAAAAAGAGATCCTTGTAAAAATACATGCCACTGCAGTTTCTTCAGGGGATGTACGGATGCGAAAGGCAGACCCATTTGCTGTGAGGCTGATGTTGGGCTTGATGCAGCCTTCAAAAAAAGTATTGGGACTTGTATTTGCAGGGGTGATCGAAGCGATAGGCAAAGATGTTAGCATGTTTAAAACGGGAGACAGTGTTTATGGATCAACATTTTTAGATTTTGGTGCATACGCTGATTATAAGTGTTTGCCTGAAACTGGTATAGTCGCATTGAAACCACGTAGTCTAACTTTTGAGGAAGCGGCAGCTATTCCATTTGGTGCTGTTACTGCCTTGCATTTTCTTAAGAAAGCAAAAATAAAACGCGGCCAGAAAGTATTGGTTTATGGCGCTTCCGGTGCAGTGGGAACAGCCGCTGTTCAGCTTGCGAAATATTTTGGCGCTGACGTAACAGCAGTGTGCAGCACCAGCAATGTGGAAATGGTAAAATCGCTTGGCGCAACTAAAGTAATAGATTATACAAAAGAAGATTTTAGCAAAGCTGTTGAAGCATACGATATCGTTTTTGACACAGTCGGCAAAACTTCGTTTTCAGGTTCTTTAAGATCACTAAAGAAAAATGGTTACTACCCACGGGTAGTTCACATGTCATTATACCCCGTGCTCGCAGGTTTATGGGTTTCGTTGTCGACCAACAAAAAAGTAATAGGCGGTGTAGCAATCGGAAAGGCGGAAGATCTGATTTTCTTAAACAATCTTATTGATGAAGGGCAACTAATTCCGGTAGTAGACAGGATGTACCCGTTAGAACAGATTGTGGAAGCGCACAGGTATGTTGAGCAGGGGCACAAAAAAGGAAACGTAGTCATAACGGTTTGATTACCGGGTGAAAATTGACGGGGCTGTTCGGCCTTTCCCAATATTCTTTATCTGATTTACTTTCTTATGAGTACAGAATGGCATTTCCCAGTTATGATAGTTGCTTCCATTGCGATATTTCTTTTAATCATAAGAATTGTACTGCCTCCCGGGCAGTTCAAAGTAAAGCGCAAGCAAATATTCCTGCTGTCATTGATTGTTGTCGTTTTGGGAATGTTATTTGGAAAGTATGGTGCAACTTACGGTTTGCCATGGTGGATTTACTACCCGGTACCAATGCTAATGACGGTTCTCCTCCCGCCACTATATTTAAACTTAAAAAAGAAACGTACGATCATATATTTGATTTTAAGCTTTCTCTCCGCACCATTCATTCATATTGTTTTCTCTTTCTTTCTCGGCTGGACAGAATACATGCCTTTCTGGGAGATACCATTTATAGGCAGTTAGTCGGGCATTTTTTTTACTTTGTTTACAAATATTTTAGTTCGCCTTTATTCTTTAATCCCAACCATGACTAAAGCACAGCATGGGAGTTTGCAGTGAACCGGGTTTGAAAATGATAGAATGTAAAAAACGCCTTTTGCTATTATTGTTATTTTTAGCCTGCTATTTCAAAAGAGTTTGACGACGATCCCGATTACAATTCTTTACGTTGCATCAGCATCTTTCTCCCTGCTGCATTTATTTCCTGTTTCCACAACGTCCTGTCTTTTTTGTCAATATAATAAGTCATAAAATCCTTTTCATTATTTCCAATTTCATCAACAACAGTTACTACCCAAACGTCTATCCTGCCGGATTTACTGCTTTCGTAAATGCCGCTTGTTACTTGCTTAACGAATGCCTTGATAACACCCACTTTTTTGGAAGGATTATAATCATAGATTGAAATACTTTGTTTATATCCATCCGTTAGCGGCAACCAGGTAAGTAGTACCGGGTATATGTTACTGTCAAAATAAGCAGTCACTGTTGTGTCGCTGATTATGGTCTGCTTTTGTTTCAGTTTATCGTTATAGAACCCTGTTACAATTTTTCCGAAGTTCAATAGCATATCTCGTTGCATATTGTAAGATGCATGTCGCACAGGAGACAGCGTTGAAACATCTGCAACGGTTGTGTCCACCCACGGCGCCTGGGAGTTTTTCATTTTAACAGCGGTAACAACGGTTATGTTTTTATCATCGGATGAAATCCGGGTGCTGACTTCCCCGATTTCGAATTTTGCAGTGTCTTTCAAGGCAAACCATGTCATTTGATAAGAATCGTTTTTGATCCATTTTTTTTCAAAAGAACTTTTACCAGGAACCAGGATCGTTTGTGCATTAACTCCGCTGCACAGCATGGCAAAAATTGTAGTGATAATAAGTTTCATTTTTTTCATTTTGATTTATTTTTAATGCTGACTAAAAAACGATGTTACAAAAAAACTTTCAAGTATTTTAAATCTTTCATGCCGTGGGTTGCTGTGTATAAAACACAGGCTTAAATTGTGCGTCCTGTTTCTATCGCAGGTTTCCATTTGAACAACATTACGACTATAACGATAACACAAATCAATCCCGGCACGCTGGCTTCTAACCCGAAGGAGCCGCCGGTTAGCCATTCCCGTGAGCTCTGAAATACAGGTGTTAGTAAGCTTGCCTGCTCATTGCCACTCACTCCAAAACCAAGAACAACGCCCTGCACAAGGTTTGCCGTAAAATGAATACCAATCGGCATTGCCAAACTTTTTGTTCGGATATAGGCCAGCCCAAACATGATGGAAGCGAGGAAAATATTGATACTTGCAAGTACTTTCACTGTTCCCGTCATTCCAGGGTTATTCATATGGATTAAGAGGAAATAGGCAGCAATAATAATTTGCGCAGGCCATGTCCCTATGCTTGCCATCAGCCGTTGAAATATAAAACCACGGAAAAGCACTTCTTCCGCAACTGCAACCGCTGCAAATGAGGTGCTAACCGACAAAAGCGGCAACAGCTCAATCTTATTATTCTGCCAGGTTACTGAACCCGCAATCCATAAGAAGAATGATGCTGTAAGCATCAAAGCAGCACCTGTTAGTAGCCCTGCTCCAAGAGTCGTTAGCCAACGGAAATTAAATGTACCAAACATATCAGACAATGGTTCGCCTCGCCATAACTGGCAGATCACAGACGCCAATACAACAATGATAGCCTGGTATAAAATAGTGATCTCAAATTTGTAATACTGGGAAAGCAATATCAGGGGAAATGTAAAGCCTGCCAGCACGACAAAGAAAATAGCAACCCACCAGATATTCCTTAATCGGTTTTTGTTGTTCTTAAATGCAGATAGTTTCATAATTAACCAGTTATTATTGTGGACTGCATTTTCTTTTCACCTTCCTTGATGAACTTAAATCCAACAAGAATCAACCACAAAAGCCAAACTGTACTGCCTGTTAATCCAGCCAAATCAATTACCGGAAATCCGGGAATCACTGTTGCTAACAATTCTGCCTGTGCAAGAAAATAAATGAAAGATGATATGTAGCAGCCTTAAGCTAACCATTTTGGAATGAGATCTGGTTTTAATAATGCAAGAGAGATAAAAACCGTCCAAATAACTGTAAACAATTGTCCCATTTGCTCGCCCGGCAATACTCCGCCAAACTGATGAATAAGTTTAAATGATGTCTCAATTGCTTCATGCCTCGAAGCCGATGATGTGTTTACAAAATCTGTTCCCAGGACTGGCAGCACGAATACCCAACGAAGAAACCCGATGATTTGGAGCACACCTTACATTGCTGCGCTTTAAGTGTTAGTGCTATTGCGTCGCCTCTTACCTTTAATTTGAAAGTTGACATTAAAATACAATACCTTGTTCAATCTTAGGGAAATATCTTTGACAGAATGTAGCGAAACGCAAGATCAGTGTACATGAAATTCAGAAGATTCGTCTTGTTCAGTTTTTAAGTAAGAATTATAAAAGGTTAATTTCAGTTGACGATTGATTAATTGGATTATCAGGTCCGGTTTAGTATTCTACATACTTCGTCACTCTTCCCGGAAACTTAACGCAAAGAGCATTAGCAAGGCTTAGTCAAAAAGATAATTGTCAGCAGGAAAAAATTATACCTGGTCCTGAACGCTGCACCCGTTCTTTTATCATCAGTATAAGTGAAATGAAAAATAAGGACCAGTGTACAAGCCGATAAAAAAATGCATAGCATTTAAAACTGACAGCAACATAATCAACAATCACAATTAAACCAAAACAAACCTGCAAATGAAAAATCTTATTAAACTTGAAGAAGCTGGCATATTCGTTATTTCAATTTTCTTTTTGTATAAACTTAATATGAATATCAGCTGGTGGTTGTACGCTATACTTTTTTTCAGCCCGGACATTGGAATGTTAGGTTATTTGGTCAACACAAAGCTTGGAGCTCTTACTTATAATTTCTTTCATCACAAAGCGATTGGATGTATCTTAATAATCTTTGGTATTACCCAGGCAAATGATTACCTGCTTTTCGCAGGTTTATTATTCTTGTCACATTCCGCTTTTGATCGAATATTGGGATATGGACTGAAATACCCGGACAGTTTTAAACATACTAATGTTGGATTTATGTGAAATAACTGCAGGTGAGCGATTAAACAGTTGCAATCACGCATAAACCTTATCAAACCATGACGAATGAATAACATATTATCACTAAAACAAGCTCTAAACTTAATGATCGTATTATCAGCCATGGTGTTGCTGTTCCATGTTTTTATATTAGCAGGAGTAATTCCTTATTCAATTGTGTGGGCAGGGAAAATCAGTACCAGGGAAAACATGATGATGTTTGAAGCAATTTCAATATTTATAAATGCTTTGTTGATCATTATTCTATTACTAAAGGTAGGGTACATACAAAATAAAATTTCAAGACGCAAACTTCAGTTCGTTATTTGGTGCTTTATAATTCTTTTTGGTTTAAACACGATCGGAAATCTTTTTGCTAAATCAAGATTTGAACTGTATTGCTTCACTGCACTGGCTTTCCTTTCTACTGTTCTTTGTTTGCGAATAGTAGTTGACAAAGGAGAAATAAAAAATGCATAGCAGAATCATTTTCCAATTCGGTGAGGTGAACCAATCCTTTTACTTCATCAGTTTCACAGGTTCACTGCAGTAGCATCATAATTTTAAAAATGTCCTGTTGAACTGCGGGTATGTGCTACAAATGACCTTGCTGACTAAACTAATTTTGATGTATTAAGATTCACAATTTAAACATCAACATTATGAAACTGATCATCGTTGGCGCAACGGGCACAATGGGAAAACACCTTGCAGGCGCATTTGAAAAAGAGCATGAAATAATAAGAGTGGCAAGCAAAGGCGGCGACATCCAGGCAGATATTACTTCACCGCTTGCTATTGAAAAGATGTACAAGCAGGCTGGTCCATTTGATGCATTGATCTCCACGGCTGGTCCAACATATGTAGGCCCCTGGAAAAATCTAACAGACAAAGAATTTAGGAAAGGGGTAGAGGGTAAAATGATGGGACAAATTAATTTGGTGCTAATTGGCCAGCATTACATCAACCCAAAAGGATCATTCACTTTAATCACCGGGGCTTTAACGCATGATCCGCAAAAAAACTTTGCCAATGCATCAGCTGCAAATGGAGCCGTAGAAGCATTTGTCAGGGCTGCGGCGATCGAATTGGAAAACGGGATCCGCATAAATGCAGTGAGTCCCACAGTGATCGAAAATTCTCCAGCCTACTTTCCTTTTTTCCCGGGAGATATTCCAGTAACCATGCAACAGTTGGAATTCGGCTTTCGAAAAAGCGTATTTGGTGCAAATACAGGCCAGGTCATAAGCCTTAATATTTAATTTGACAACTCTTGTGATGGCACAGTGTTCATTTTATTGGTTGTTGGAAAGCAAAATCTTTTTCTATCCGCCGTTTCCACCCGTGTATCTATCACAGCATGAAAAAGCCCCACTCATCGCGGGGCTCTTTCTTCCATTCATGTGTTTAGTTTAATATAGGACTTTAATCACTTTTTTATTGCCATCAGGCTGTATCACTTCCAGCAGGTATGTGCCATGGGCCAAACTATAATTCCAGTTAATTTTTTCTGTGCTGCTTCCTTCTGCATGATCTAATTTTTTAGAGTAAATCACTTGCCCCTTTGTATTAAACAATTTTATGTCATAATTTCCGGCAGGTTGATTGATGAGCTGCAGGTTCACAATACCATTTGTTATCGGGTTAGGGTAGATAGCTATATCAGATTTAGGAACCTCCATGAACACTTTTACTATATTGCTGTATTGCACAGTTCCATCAAGATCAACACTGCGAATTCTATAGTAGTTATAACCAGCCTGTGGATGCTCATCTATAGAAAGGTAACTCGCTGCCGTACCGTTATTGGATGTTGGAGCTTTTGTAGCAATTGTTTTAAACTGTGAGCCTGTTGTAGATTTTTCTACTTCGTAGTGGTTCAGGTTCAATTCGTTTTCTGATTTCCATTCTACATTTATATTCTTGGCATGCTGGTAGGCTTTCACGTTAGTAAACGTTACAGGTAAGATAACTGCCCTGTTGAAAACGATCTGGAAGCGATCAGCCGCATATGAGCCGGGAATGTTTTCAATCGTAAAGTTTACAAATGTTGTTCCTTCCATGTTGAGCGGAGTTTGAACTCCAAGGTATTTGTCTTCAACAAAACCAGTCAGGTGATCAGCGGCCATTTCATTTGCTGTGAATTCAAAACTATATGATTGTGCCCTTACACCACTTAGGCTAAGATGAATCGTATCAGTCTGAACCACTGAATGCCTTCTTTCGATTGCTAATAAACGGCCGTTTGATTTTACAGATACATTTTCTCCTGTATTTGCAGGCTTGTTTGCATCCAGTCCATCAAGCTCATTGCTGTATTCATCAGCAAAAAGATTCAAAGTACCATCATTCAACGTAGTGCTGCCATCGGCGTTTACAGTATATAAATTTGTTTTCAGCATTTTCATTGATGGAGATGACTGGTCTTCGTTCTGCCTGGTAAACAATGTACTGCCACTAGCTTTTGCATTTTCAGAAAAGCCTACAGTACCATTTGTTCCTGTTGCCTGTACCAGGAATGCCTGTCCGCTTTGGATGAAATTATTCACCCCTGCGCCATAACTTCCACCACCTGGCATTGCATAATAATTAGCACCCACTTTGAACAGTGTTTGATAAGCACCAAGGTTGTTGCTGCCACCGAGCCTTGGATCCCAAACATAGAAGAACTCATCAACACCGCCCGTTCTTGAAATGTTACGAACATCAAGTGAGGAAGCATAAGGGTTACCCACTGATTCAAATTTACCCGCAGTAACTGTTGATGCTGCCGGAGGATTTGAAGGTGTAAATAATATACCCTTGCTACGCAGTATTGTGTTGTTGGCAGCCTGGTTGAATGCGGTCACCGACCTGTCACCCCGAACAAGGATAAAATAGCCTTTCTGATTGTACAAAGGATTATTAGCACTTGTCGGTCCTACGTAAGCGTTAGTGGCCGAATTGTAAGTTTTTATCGACGGGCCAGGCGAAGTGAATGCGTCAAAACCTGGATCAGGTTGTGTAGCTGCATTTGGTACATTGCTGGTAAGCATGGTCCCAAATCCCGGGTTAGGGTTGCCGTTCACGGTATTGGCACCTTCCTGCCAAGCCTGTTTAATGCTTTGGCCTGTTGTAGGAGTTGCAAGCAACTGCCATGTTTTGCCATGGTTAGGTGCAGCACCCACACCAGTAGCGATATAACGCTCTACTGTTGCATCACCCGTAAGTACATTGCCGGTCATATTTCCCAGCCATGCAGTTTCTGTAGCAGTCGACTTGAAAGTAAGGAATCCGCCTGTGAACAATTTTCTGCCAGTACCCGTGTACGTTACTGAACGATAAACATCCAGTATTCCGCCCAATGTTAAACCAGCTGCACTTGAGTTGCTGACAATTAAATTTCCAAGTGCATTGTTCTGGAATGTATTAGCCGGAATTGTTTGCGCAGATGTACTGTTCATTTCCAGTGTACCTGTTGCAGCAATGAAAGTTCCCGTATTATCAATGAAGCCTGAAACCTGTAAGGTAGCATTGGTAACGGTTAAGATTGCGCCTGTGTAAATATGAATGTTCTCAACTGTAGCCGTACCTGAACCCAATGTAGGTTGGTTTGGTTTTCCTCCTTTGATATGTACATCAGCGCAGAATGTTGAGGGCACCTGGTTGTCTGCCCAGTTGGTTGCAACATTCCAATCTGTACTAGTAACACCTGTCCAGTAATTGCGAATAGCGATCATTGCAGTTGTTGAAGTTGCAGCTCCACATCCATTATTGATCACAGCTCTATATCCCGTTGGGTCCACTATGTTATTGTAAGTTTGTGTAATTGTTGTATTTGCAATTGGTGTCCATGTGGTACCGCCGTCAACAGTATATTCCCATCGTACAATTGCACCGCTCTGTCCTGTTACAGTGAGTGTACCGCTACCACCACTGCAAATTGTTACCGATGCAACCGTGCCTCCTGTAGCAACTGGCTGTACGGTAATTGTTCCGGTTGCAGTAGCTGCCACACAAGTTCCTGTTGTTGAAACGGTATAAGCAAATGGACCTGCACCCGTTGGAGTTCCGCTAATGGTAACAGTATTACCAACAACCGTGTAACTTACTCCTGCCGGCAATCCAGATACAGTGGCACCTGTTGCCGAACCTCCTATTGTGAAAACGATATTCGACATTGCAGTATTAGTACATAGGGTTGGAGAATTAATCCCGGAAGTCAATACGATTGTTTGTGATTGAACCGTGATCGTTCCGTTCGCAGTTCCGGTTCCACAACCACCGGTCGTGCTAACTGTATAGTTGAACACCCCGTTTACCGTTGGCGTGCCTGAGATAGTAAATACACCTGCACTGAATGTGCCCGTAACGCCTGCGGGGAGGCCGGATGCAGAAGCTCCTGTTCCGCCACTAACCGTGTACGTTATATTTGTGATTGCTGTATTTCTACAAACTACCTGGGCATTAGTGCCTGCCGCAGATGTTAGAGCAAGTGTTGCAGCACCGGTTACAGTAAGCGTTCCTGTTGCAGTAGCCGCAGCACAGTTGCCCGTAGTTGTAACTGTATAAGTGAACGAGCCAGCAGCTGTAGGTGATCCAAAAATGAATACAATTCCTCCGCTATAGGTAAAGCTCACTCCAGCCGGCAACCCCGTAACGCCGGCACCGGTTGCAGTGCCTCCGATGTTATACTGGATGTTTGCAATCGGAGTATTGATACACACCGTTTGATTATTGTTTGCTGAATTCAGTGTCACTGTCTGTGCCTGAACGTTGATTGTTCCTGTAGTTGTTACAGGTGAACATGTACCTGATGTGGTAATGGTATAACTAAATGTACCGGCAACCGTTGGCGTTCCACTGATCGTGTAAGTCGTTCCCGAAACAGATCCTGATACACCTGCCGGCAAACCTGTTACTGTTGCTCCAGTGGCAGTTCCGGATAAAGTATATCCAATGTTTACGGGAGTGTTGATACATGCTGTTGTATTTGCGCTGCCGGATGAAAGTGCAATTGCCTGAGCCTGTACATTTATGGTACCGGTTGCACTTGTTGGTAAACAACCACCGGTTGTTGTAATGGTGTATGTGAAATTACCTGGCGCAGTAGGAGTTCCGCTGATGGTAAGCAGGTTGCCCGCATATGAAGATGTTACTCCTGCCGGTAAACCAGTCACGGTTGGGCCAGTTGGGCTACCATTTCCTACACTGTACACGATATTCGTCAACGGAGTATTTACACAAAGTGTCTGTGCATTTGTACCGACTCCAGATTCAAGTGTGATGAATGTTGAAAGTGTTGCAAAAGATATATCATCAAGGCCAAAGTCATTACCGCCTGCTGCATTTTGTAGATCCGTAATTGAAATTACAGCTGTTGTGGTAGAAGGCCCGGAGGTCCATGTACCGTAGAATCTTGTCCAGCCATTATTGCTATTGTTGTTAACACCTGCAGGTAAAGTAGCTACTGTTCCCACCTGCGCACCATTTACATTAAATTGTAACTGAGCAAAAGGGCCTGCGGCATTAACGCTCATTCCCCATGCCGCAAAATAGTAAGCGGTGTTTGGAAGTACGGTTACCGTTTCCTGCCAAACAATCGGCTGCGGGTTACCGTTAGGGAAACCATTTATAATCATGAAATTTCCTGTTCCTGTAGTATGATCATGTCCCCAGAAGCCATTGTGATAAGTATGTGCATCAGGGCCAACACCATACAGGCCTTCAGGATTCAATTCATTATTTCCGGCAACATCAGCCTGGTAAATGTATTGATTTGGGCCAAGTGGTGGTGTAACAAATCCTACATTGCCCAGTTCAAAATCTCCATTATCTACCAGTTCCTGGGCGACATTGATTGAAGCGCCGCCTGGGCAGCTACCACCGGCAAAAACAGTAACATCAAAGCTTCCTGCCACATCTACATCAATGAAGGATGTTGTGGCTCCGGTGCTCCAGATATAACTTGTAGCAGCTGGAACTGAAGTTGCAGTTAAACGAACCTTACCTGGAACCGCACAATAATCTGCAGTTATGGTTACCACCGGCGTTGGGCTAACCGTTACCGTTACTGTTTTAGTAGTGGTACAGCTTGCAGCGTTTGTTGTAGTAGCTGTATAGGTTGTTGTTGAATTTGGCTTAGCATATACGGTAGAAAGGCTCTGACTTGCATAAGGAGTTGTTGCACCTGCATCGGTATACAAACCTGTTACAGGAGTCCATATAGCAGCTATAGGCGAAACTGGCAGGGTATAATTGAATGTGATGGACCAGGAATTCAAAGTCCCGGTATAGTAGGTTCCTCCACCAAGTAAACAAGCAAAGAAGCCACCGTGACAATCAACCACATCCTCTGCATTAAATACCCAGTTCCCATTCGGTGTCCCGTATAAGCCTGAGAATAGTGCAACGTTAGAGTTTGGTGTACCAACGTTGTTTTGCGCATCGGCACTATAGGTATTTGTGAAAGGTGCCGTACCTGCATTGATTGGGTTAACACTTGTACTGCTTATCGTTGTATTAACGAAATTGTCGCCATTATTTCCTCTTTGATTAACAAGGTTCAGTGTATTATTATTTGGAGCTCTTAGGTTCAGGACAAGATCTCCATCATAACCGTGAGTGATATTAAAATTAACGCTCATGCTGTTGATAATTGCTCCAGCCGGTATTCCAGCCACAGCAATCGTGCTGGTTCTGTTTCCTTCCGGTATGGCCAAATTCACATTTCCTGAAGAGAAGGTCATTGTTCCGTTTGTTGGTAATCCACCTGCTGCAGACAATGGTTGAACAGTTCCCTGGCAAATGTTTGCACTTGCCGGTGTGATCGCAAACGTTGCGGGAAGGGCACTGACAGTGATGACGGCAGTACCGGTTTGATTTTGTGTACATCCAGCTGTGCTTGTTACACTTACCAAAGTATATGTGAAAACTCCAACTGTTGCTGTAGGAGCAGATACTGTTGCAGTGCTTCCAACAGAGGCAACTGTTAAATTCACACCTGCATTGATCTTATAAGTGAATGTATAAGGTGCAACCCCGTTTGCTCCTGTAAATGTTATAACAGGCGAAGCAGCATTTTGACAAACAGTAGCAGTGCCACTAATCGTTGCCGTTGGTAAAACGGTTACAGTTATTGTTGCTGCAGCAGAATTAACTGATGCGCACGTTCCGTTTGCCACTACCGCCCTGTATAAAGTTGTTTGTGTTAAGTTAGTATAAGTTTGAGTTGTTGTCGTATTCACGATTGGTGTCCATGAAGCACCGCCGTTGATTGAAAATTCCCATCTAACGACAGCACCAGTATGGCCCGTCAATGTGAGTGTTCCGCCATTTGTTCCTGAACAAACGGAAGCGTTGCTGTTAACGGTACCACCAACAGAAACCGGAGTCACTGTTATCGTAGCATTGCCAGAGATTGCGCTGCCGCAAACACCACTCTGAACAATTGCGTGGTAAATAGTGGTCTGCGTTAAGTTTGTATAAGTAAGTGAAGTAGTTGTGTTTGCAACCGGTGTCCAGCTTAGTCCGCCATTAATAGAGAATTCCCAATTGATAACTGACCCGGTATTTCCTGTTAGATTTAATGTACCACTGTTCGTTCCGCTACAAACGATATTGCTTGAACCAACGTTGCCTGCAACAGTAGCGTCATTCACGGTTACAGTCGCAGATCCAACTTGTGCTTGTGAACATGTATTAGCTCCTGATTCCTGCACATTGGTAAGCGTATAAACAAACACGCCTGCTGCAGTTGTTGGCGCTGCAACGGTAGCGGTATTGCCTACAGAAACTACTGTTAGGTCGCCACCGGCATTGATGTGATAAGTAAATGTATAAGGAGCAGTACCATTCGCCCCGGTAAATGTGATCAGTGGTGAAGCCCCGTTTTGACAAACAGAAGTTGTTCCACTGACCGTTGCCGTTGGTGAAGGATTAACAATAACAGTTGCAGATCCGGTTTGCACCTGTGTACAACCGTTAGCGTCATTAACACTTAGCAGGTTGTAAACAAAAGTTCCTGTCGCCCCTGTCGCTGCAGTTAATGTTACTGAATTTCCCGAAATAGTTGTTATTGTCTGTGTACCACCTCCATCAATATTATAAGAGAAGGTAAACGGAGCAGTTCCGGCAGTACCAGTAAATGTTATTAAAGTAGAGCCGTTCTGGCAAACTGTTGCATCACCGCTGATCGTTGCAGTTGCAAGTTCGTTTACAGTCACCGTTACTGAGCTTGTTAAAGAGTTCGAACATGTATTGTTGTCAGTTACGCTGGTCAGATTATAAACAAATACTCCTGTTGCACCTGTTGGTGCAGGAAGTGTAACCGAATTTCCTGAAACAGTAGTGATTGTCTGATCAGTACCACTGTTGATGTGATAGGTGAAGGTATAAGGCGCAGTCCCGTTTGAACCCGTAAATGTGATCAAAGGAGAAGCTGCATTCTGACAAACCGCAGCGTTGCCGCCGATAACTGCATTTGGAAGCGGGCGCACCACAACTGGCAGAAGCGTTGGAGAAATCACAGTACAGCCATTAACATCAGCATAGTTAATGCTTATTGATTGGTTGCCTACTGATGTCCAGTTTACGGTAGCTGTATTATCAGCTGTTGTTCCACCAGCAGTGATTGTACCCCCAACTACCGTCCATGTATAGTTGTTTTGGCCTGGATCGGTAGTATAAACGCCATCACTGTTCAGGCAGATCGGGCTTGGCCCGGAGAGGAATGGTGTAATACCAGTGCTTGTAGTAACAGTAGCTGAAGCAGCACCGAAGCAACCATCTGCGTTGGTATAGTTTACAGTAATTGTTTTAGGGCCGGGTTGATCCCAGGTAATTGTAATTGTATTATCTGTACTTGTACCGCCAGACACCAATGTTCCACCGGTGAAGGTCCAGGTGTAATTTGATTGACCGGCTTCTGTTGTGTAAATACCTGTTGAATTAGGACAGATCGGGTTTGGACCTGTTAATGTTGGAACTGGTAAAGCAAGCACCGTAACAGTTGCAGTTTCGGTTGCTGAACAGCCGTTTCCATCAGTCACCACGTAACTGATATTGGCTGTTCCGGCCGATACACTGTTCACCAGCCCCGTAGCTGAATTCACTGTCGCCACAGCGCTGTTGTCGCTGCTCCATATGCCACCGTCAGTGTCATTATCAAGTTGGCTTGTATTGCCAAGGCAGATACTTAAGTCACCGGTAATTGGATTTAAAACGGGAACCGCGTTGACTGTGATAGTAATCGTTTTTATTGTAGTGCAATTGAAAGCATTTGTTACTGAATAGCTGATGGTCGCTGTTCCGTCTAAAACCCCGGAAACCAGGCCAGACGCATCAACGGATGCAATTGTTGCATCACTGCTACTCCAGGTTCCACCTGCAGTTGCGTTAGATAATTGAGTTGTATTTCCTACACAAACATTTGGATTTCCTGTAATTGCTGCAACAGTTGGTAAAGCATTTACAGTAACCAAAATCGTTACCGCAGTGCTGCAACCATTGGCATTTGTAACTGTGTATGTTATTACCGCTGTACCAGCAGCAACACCGGTTACAACACCTGCTGCGTCCACAGAAGCAACCGTCGCGTTACTGCTGCTCCATACTCCTGCTGCTGTACTGTTTGAAAGTGTAGTTGTATTGCCTGCACATACTGAAGTGGTTCCTGTAATAACATCTACCACGGGATAACTGTTTACAGTAATCGTAACGGGGGTTAATAAACCGATGCAATTGCTTGCATTTGTAATTGCTACGTTTATGATATCTCCATTCGCAAGCGTTGAATTTGTATAAGTATTCGAAGCGCCATTTTGTACTGACACTGCATTCAAAAGGAAATTATAATTTGAATATCCTGCTGGTGCGGTAAATAATACAGTAGTGCCTGTACAAATAATTCCATCATTATTTATTACACCGGAATTTTCTGTAACTGCAATTGGGCCCGTGGGTAATGCTGAAGCCGTTATTGTGATAGGATTGAAAGTGCTGGTACATCCATTGGCACTTGTTACAACCACAGTTACTACATCGCCATTTACGAGGCTTGTACTGCTGTAAGTATTTCCGGAACCATTTTGTGCTGTTGAGCCGTTAACCTGGAAATCATAGTTGTCATATCCTGCCGTTGCAGTGAAGTCAATATTGTCACCAACACATATACTTGTAGTAGAAGCAGATAAAGTTCCTGTCGGTGAAGGAATAACTGTAATGGTTATTGAATTGAAAGTCGTCGTACAGTTTGTACCGTTAGTGGCCGCAACAGTAATTATATCGCCGTTCAGCAATGATAAACTATTAAAACTGTTTGATGCACCATTCTGTTGTGAAATGCCATTCACTTTAAAGTTATAGTTATTGAATCCCGCGGTAGCGGTGAAGCTAACAGTACTGCCTGAACAGATGCTATTGTCATTAACGGTGCCGGAATTTTCGGTGGCAGTTAGTGAGCCCGTTGGCAAAGCATTGACTGTAATAACGATGGGATTAAATGTTGCCTGGCAAGTAGCAGCATTTGTAACATCCACCGTAACTACAGAAGGGTTAGTTAATGTAGTACTGCTGAATGTATTTGAAGCACCGTTTTGAACCGTGCTGCCATTCACTTTGAAATTATAATTTGAATACCCGGCTGTTGCTGTAAAGTTTACATTATCACCTGCACATATTGAAGTTGCTGAAGCAACTAATGTACCTGTTGGCAGGCTGTTCACCGTGATCACAATTGCCGAAGAAGTGGCACTACATCCGCTTGCATTGGTAACTGTAACAGTTACAGAATTTCCATTGCTAAGCGTAGTTGTATTATAAATATTTGATGCACCGCTTTGTACCGCGGAGCCGTTTACTTTGAAAGTATAGCTACTGCCACCACCCGCAGTAAAGGTTACATTTTCGCCAGGGCAAATCGTTGTCCTGTCTGCACTTAATGTGGCGGTCGGCAACGCATTGACGGTGATAACAATCGGCCCAAATGTAGCACCGCAATTTAACCCGTTGGCAACATCCACTGTTACTGATTGGCCATTGGTTAGCGTAGTGCTGTTGTAAACATTTGAAATTCCACTTTGCACAATTGTGCCGTTTACTTTAAAGATATATGAACCATAGCCAGTGGTTGCCGTGAAGGTAACGCCTGAGCCGGCACAGATGACGTTATTATTTGGTGTTCCTGAATTTTCAGTAGCGGTCAATGTACCTGTAGGTATAGCATTAACGGTTATTGTACCACCTGATGAAGGATTGGCGCAAGGGCCGGTAGTTGTCACACTATAGGTAAATGCACCTGGAGCTGTTGGTGACCCACTGATTGTAAATGTACTGCCACTAAAGCTTCCCGTTACTCCTGGCGGTAAACCAGTAACAGTCGCACCTGTACCCGAGCCGCCGATCGTATAGGTAATATTTGTGATGGCAGCATTCTGACAAAGTGTTTGTGAAGTGGTTGCAGCTGCAGAAGATAAAACAATGGTTGCATTTGGCCTTACGATGATCGTGCCGCTTAATGCCGGGTTTATACATGGGCCGTTGGTCGTAACAGTATAATTAAATGTTCCTGCTACAGTCGGCGTCCCACTGATGGTATATATTTTGGTCCCGGAATTGTAGTTCCCGGTTACACCTGCAGGTAGAGCTCCTGAAAGTGTGACACCTGTTCCACCACCACCGACCAGGTAAGTAATATTTGTGATCGCTGTATTGATACACTTCGTTTGTGAAGTAGTAGAGGGAGCGGAAGTCAGAGTAATTGTTGAATTATCATTTACTGTTATCGTACCTGATGCTGTTGCATTGGCACATGGCCCTGAAGCGGTAAGTGTATAAGGGAATGAACCGGCAACTGTAGGAGTACCAGTGATCGTAAATACGCTGCCAGCAAATGAACCCGTAACACCTGCAGGGAAAGAGCCAGATGTCAGCGCAATATTTGTTGCAGTTCCGCCCATCGTAAAGTTTACGGTTGTAAGTGCGATGTTTGTACATTTCGTTTGACTCGCCGTTCCTGAACTAAGCGTAATGGTTGAATTAGCCTGGACAGCAATAGATCCTGTTAAGTTTGGATTTAAGCAAGGGCCTGTTGTGGTAACAGTATAATTAAATGTTCCAGTTGCAGAAGGGGTACCGCTAATGGTATATACTTTTGTTCCTGCGTTATATGTTCCCGTTACTCCGGCAGGTAATGGGCCGGTTAAGCTAACGCCCGTTCCACCACCAGCAACAAGATAAGTAATTGGAGTAATAGCGGTATTCACACACGGTGTTTGTGAGGTTGTACCGGGAGCAGAAGTCAAAGTGATTGTTGAGTTATCATTAATGGTGATTGTACCAGAAGCTGTTGCGTTTAAGCAAGGGCCGGTTGCAGTCAGGGTGTAAGGAAATACACCTGCAGCGGTAGCGGTACCACTAATGGTAAATACTCCTGCAGAGAAAGTACCTGTTACAGCAGCAGGGAATGAACCAGCTGTTAGTGAAATATTTGTTGCACCTCCGCCCATTGTATAGTTAACAGTTGTAAGGGCCGTATTTATACATTTTGTCTGGCTTGCAGTTCCGGATGTGAGTGTTATTGTTGAATTTGCCTGCACTATGATGGTTCCTGTTGCATTCGGATTAACACAAGGGCCTGTTGTCGTAACAGAATAGTTAAATGTACCGGTTGCAGTTGGCGTGCCACTGATGGTAAATACTTTGGTTCCTGCGTTATAACTTCCCGTAACACCTGCAGGCAATGGTCCAACCAATGTAGCTCCTGTTCCGCTGCCACCAATCAGGTAAGTAATAGGTACGATAGCTGTACTGATACATGGCGATTGGTTATTTGTTCCCGCAGCAGACGTTAATGTGATCGTTGAGTTATCATTAATGGTTATCGTGCCAGAGGCAGTAGCAGTTAAGCAAGGGCCCGTGGCAGAAATTGTATAAGGAAATACACCCGCAGCAGTAGCTGCACCACTAATCGTAAATACGCCTGCGGAGAAAGTGCCTGTAACACCAGCAGGGAATGAACCAGCTGTTAATGAAATATTGGTCGCACCGCCGCCCATTGTATATGTAACAGTTGTAAGAGCAACATTTATACACTTGGTTTGGCTGGCCGTTCCTGATGTAAGCGCAATTGTTGAATTCGCCTGCACTGTGATTGTGCCAGTAGCTGTTGTATTAGCGCAAGGGCCAGTCGTTGTTATAGTGTAGTTGAATGTTCCTGAACCAAGAGGAGTTCCACTTATTGTAAAAACGCCGCCGCTATACGATCCCGTTACTCCCGAAGGTAAACCCGAGACTGTTGCACCCGTAGTACCAAAACCAGCAACCGAATAAGTTATATTTGATAGGGGAGTATTAATACAAATCGTTTGTGCATCAGTTCCTGCTGCAGACGATAATGAAATCGTTGCATCTTCATTTACTGTTATTGTACCACTTGAAGATAAATTTGCACAGGCGGAACCCGCAGCTTCTACTGTATAATTAAATACTCCTGTTACCGATGGAGTTCCTGAAATCGTGAAAACTCCTGATGAAAATGATCCTGTAACACCAGCAGGTAATGCCCCAGATGTAATTGATGCACTTGTTGCACTTGGGTCTATTGCATAGGTAATATTTGTGATCGCGTTGTTGAGGCAAACAGATTGAGCATTTGTTCCTGCAGCCGATGTTAAAGTAACAGTACCGTTATTATTTGAAATGATGCTGCCGCTCAATGATGCACTTGCACATGGGCCGGTAGTGGTAACTGTATAGTTAAATGTACCATTGGCGGTTGGACTACCACTCAATGTAAATACGCCTGCGCTGTATGAACCCGTAACACCTGCCGGTAAACCTGAAACTGTTGCCCCGGTTGTTCCAAAGCCACCAACAGCATAAGTGATGCTGGTCATTGGTGCTAGTGCACAAAGTACTTGTGCATCTGTACCTGCTGCCGAAGAAAGGCTTATCGTTGCATTTTCATTTACTGTGATGGTGCCGGTTGCCGTAGGATTTATACAAGAAGAACCTGCGGTTCCAATGGTATAACTATATGTTCCTGTTGCAGTGGGTGTTCCGGTAATTGTAAATATACCGGCGCTAAATGACCCGGTAACGCCTGGAGGCAATGCACCGGCGGTTAACGAAGCTGATGTAGAAGTTCCGCCAATGCTATAAGTTATATCGGTGATTGCATTCGACAGGCATACTGACTGTGTGTTTGTGCCTGCACCTGAAGTCAAAGTAATACTGCCATTATTCGTTACAGTTATCGTGCCGGTAGCACTGCTGTTCGTACATGGACCTGTTGTTGTAACAGTATAAGTATAGGTTCCGGCGGTAGTTGGGGCACCACTTATAGTATAAGTTCCTGCACTGTAGTTGCCCGTTAGGCCGGCAGCTAAACCTGAAACAGTAGCACCTGTTCCTCCACCTCCAATTGTGTAAGCGATATTTGTGATGGCCACTCCTGCACACGAACTCTGGTTATCTGTTCCGGCAGCGGATGAAAGTGCTATCGTCGAATTTGCGTTTATTACAACTGTAACATCAAGCCTCGTTGCACTTTCACAACCAGATACGTTGGTTTGTGAAGCATAATAATGTGTGCCATTGGTGAGTGCAACTGCAGCAGCAAGGGCCGTGCCGCCCGTCGGTGTCAGATACCATTTAATACTAGTGCCGGTGGCAGTAAGGTTACTCACCGTGGGATTGCTACTTGCACAAAATGTTTGTGTCGCAGAACCTGTAGGCACTGCAGGGGAAGCGACAATCGTTTGATTGGGGGATGTGTAAACAGAATTTCCGGGCCCACAGCTTCCGGCATTACCAGCAAACCAGCAGTCACCTTCTTTTACAATATCAAAACTCAGGTTATTCGTTCCCGCTGCTAACGGAGTAGTGTAGCCGGCTCCGATATTATTTGAAGCCGTAATATTGAAAGTATAGGTTTGAGTAGCCCCGGGTGCAAGATTGTTTGCATCGGTTCTGATATAATAATCGGTCCAGTTTGCGCCGTTTGTATTCCATTTAAGCCCAAGATTTACATCCGGGGCTGAATTTGTCCAGGTCGCACTTCCTGCATTTTTCACTGTAACCGATATTGTCCTTGTTTCACCAGCACACCAACTAGTAGCACCTGTACTCATCGAAATGAACTGGGCCCTATACGCTGGTAAAGTATAATTAATGACAAGCTGAGGAGGTAACGCTCCCGGGTATCCGGCAATATTAAAAATTGCTGTTCCATTACCTCTAAGAAAACCAATATTACAATTGCTGCCAAGTCTGCCTGTTATAAAGGTTATACCCGCTGCATTGAATGCCAGTGTATTTGTGGTATTTTGAGCCCATGTAGCATTATTGAAATTAGTTCCTGATGCGCAGTTTGCATATAACGTAGCTCCTGCAATTGCCGATGGCGTACCTATAAACCCAAAAATTCCGTTTGCTACACCAGACACTGCATTATTGGAAGTCACTGTAAATTTCAATGACACAGAAGTTACAGTAGAACCTGCGGGGATCGATGAAAGGTCGAAGGATGCCCAACCCCGTCTTAAAGTTGTAGCGCCGTCAACTATTAAATTGCCGTCGGTTTTTGTGCCTCCGGATGTTACAAACCCCGAATTAAATGACCCGGTAGTACCCGTGCAGGTGATAGTGGCAGTTTGCGCCTGGATGTTTGCTGCCGCACAAAATAATGTCAGCAATACCATGTAAAATTTCCTCATACAAATTGTTTGAACTGGTTACGAAAAAAACGGAGGTCATTACAAAGGATGAGGGGATGGAATATGTTGAACTAAATGAATTAAACGCCGTGCAGCTTCTCGGAAAGAATGAATTGGATCGCTGATCGATCAAGGGATTTTGGGGTATAGTTAGCCAATTAGTGACAATTGAAAATTGTCTAAAACATTGGTTTATAAGACATGAAGGTTAAAAAAGGAATTACAAGAGATTTGTGGATCAAGGGTTAAGAGGTAAATCAGGGGTAAAAATACTATTATTATTATGAAATCAAAATATTTAGCAATGTTTTTTTGATGCTTGCTTTATAATGTGGAAAAAGAATTTCAATCATTTGATTAAAATACTTGGTTAAATCAAAACATTAGTTTTAAATTTGGGGTCTAATCAAAAATCATGACAAAAAGATTAAAAGCAGTAGCAGATATCAGTACAGAGGAAAAGATAAAGGCGGCAGCTACGAAAGTATTTATGCAAAAAGGTTACGGGGCGGCAAGAACGAGAGATATCGCTGATGAAGCCGAGATCAACCTTGCCCTATTGAATTATTACTTCAGAAGCAAAGAAAAGCTCTTCGAAATAGTCATGCTTGAAAAACTTCATAAGTTATTTGCTGCAGTTCTTCCCCTGATCACTGACGAAGGACTGGAACTTGATAAAAAGCTGGAACTGTTGGTTGAAAATTATATTGATATGCTGATTGAAAACCAGGACCTGCCCATTTTTGTGTTAAGTGAAATAAGAAATCATCCTGAAAAATTTGCAAAAATGATGCAGGCGGGTAGCCTTATGAGTAGCTCATCTTTTGTGAGGCAGCTTCATGAAAGGGTTCCTCATATCAATCCAATGCAATTTTTTATGAGCATCATCGGAATGATCATTTTCCCTTTCATAGGCAAACCAATTTTTCAAACGGCCACCGGTGCGGATGCGGCTGTGTTCAACGCAATGATGCAGGAACGAAAAAGATTAATACCAATCTGGGTGAATGCGATGCTGAACGCTGGTTAATTTTTTTTACCTGTCACTTAAACAAACGATTAAAACACAACTTTAAATAAAACGTATTGAGATGAGATATATATTAATGTATTTAGCATTCGCAACCGCAACCATACATCTGCATGCACAAACTGCAGCTACGCTCACAATCGATGAATGTTATACGCTTGCGAAGCTAAACTATCCTTTGATCAAACAACTGGAGTTGATAAATAAGGCGACTGGATATAGTATCCAGAATGCTGCAAAAGGATTCTTGCCACAGATCAGCGTCAACGGCCAGGCCACCTATCAGTCAGCAGTAACCGAAATACCTATAAAAATTCCCGGCGTCACCCAGGTTAGTAAAGATCAGTATAAAATTTATGCTGATGTGAATCAATCCATTTTTGATGGAGGGGTGACCAGGTTACAGCAACAACTGCAACAGGCAACAGGTGAAGTGGAAAAGCAAAAGGTTGAAATAGACTTATATAAATTGAAAGATCGCATCAACCAGTTATTCTTCGCTGTATTGATCATCAATGAGCAGCTCGATCAGAATGAATTAATGAAAAAAGATTTACAATTAGGCATTAACAGGGCAGAAGCAGCAATAGCAAACGGGACAGCATTAAAAAGTACAGCCGATATATTGAGAGCTGAGTGGCTGAAGGCAGACCAACACACAATCGAATTAAAGGCTACACGTAAAGGTTATATAGAAATGCTGGGCCTGTACATCAACAGGCCCCTGGATGAAAACGCGAACCTTTCCAAACCAGTTTATTCAAAGCCTTCCCAGGAATTAAACCGCCCTGAATTAAAGTTGTACGATCTGCAAAACAAAACCCTTGATGTGCAAAACAAATTACTCAAAGCAAAAAATCTTCCTAAGCTCGCTGTATTCCTGCAAGGAGGATACGGCAGGCCTGCATTGAATTTTCTGAGCAATAAATTTGAACCCTACTATATTACTGGTTTAAAGATCAACTGGCCGATCACCGGCTACTATACAGCAAAGAATGATAAGGCCCTGGTCAATATAAGCCGTAGGCAAACTGAACTGCAAAAAGAAACCTTCTTACTTAATACAAAAATAGTGATGCTTCAGCAGGATGCTGAGATCGAAAAAATGGAAAAGCTGGTAGCATCGGATGTTGCCATCATAGAGCTAAGAACGAGTGTAAAAAAAGCTGCGCTTGCACAATTAGAAAATGGAGTGGCTACCAGCAACGATTACATGCGTGAAGTAAACGCAGAAGATGAAGCCAAACAGGCCCGCATAATACACGGTATACAATTGTTAATGGCGCAATACAATAAACAAACAACAACAGGCAATTAAAATAAAAATGAATAAAATGAAAAGAGTATTTCTAATCTTCATCAGTGTGGCCCTGGTTAGCTCCTGCAATGAAAAGAAAAATATTTATGATGCTTCTGGCACATTTGAAGCTGTTGAAACAATTATATCTGCAGAAGCTTCGGGCATTATCAAATCGCTGAAAATTGAAGAGGGGCAGCAACTCAAACCCGGCGACACAATCGGCTTCATTGATGCAATGCAATTGAGTCTAAAAAAGAAGCAATTACTGGCACAATCTAATGCAACATTGAGCAAAAAGCCTGATATAAGATCCCAGCTTGCTTCATTGCAGGAAAGATTGAAACAAGCCCAGCATGAGCAAAAACGCACCATGAATATGGTAAAAGCTGATGTCGCTACTCAAAAACAATTGGATGATGCTAATGTTGAAATACTTGTGATAAATAAAGAAATTGAGGCAAAACAGACATCGCTCAGAATCACTTCCTCCGGCATCACCGAAGAAACTGCTCCATTAAAGGTACAGGTGGAACAGCTGGATGACCAGTTGTCAAAAACAACGATCATTAATGAAATGAATGGAACCGTACTTACTAAATATGCAGAAGTGAACGAGATGGCTATCACTGGCAAACCTCTTTATAAGATTGCAGATCTGTCAACAATTATTTTACGTGCCTTTGTTACGGGTGACCAGTTTGCAAAGATCAAATTAGATCAGAATATCAAAGTTATGGTTGATGATGGTAAAGGAAAGTATCGTGCGTACAATGGGGTCGTGGCCTGGATCAGTGAAAAGGCAGAGTTTACACCTAAGACTATTCAAACAAAAGACGAGCGGGCTAACCTGGTTTATGCAGTAAAAATCAGGGTAAAAAATGATGGGTATTTAAAGATTGGCATGTATGGCGAACTGGCATTCTGATTTATGGCTGGTGAGTGTTGGAACGGGTGAGCTTAACAATTCATAGTATTTAAAAATAAAACGGTGAACGCAGTTACAGTAAATAACATTAGGAAAATGTATGGCAAAGAAATCGTTGCGGTTGATGACGTTTCTTTCTCGGTGAACAAAGCTGAATTGTTTGGATTGATTGGGCCTGACGGTGCCGGTAAGACGAGCATCTTTCGCATGCTTACCACGTTGTTGTTGCCAGACGCAGGTTCTGCAACTGTTGATGGCTTTGATATTGTTAAAAACTATAAACAGATCCGCCACACCGTAGGATATATGCCAGGAAGGTTTTCCCTTTACCAGGACCTGAGCATCGAGGAGAATCTTAATTTCTTTGCAACGGTTTTTAATACAACCGTGAAGGAAAACTATGAGCTCATAAAAGATATCTACGTACAGATTGAACCGTTTAAAAAACGCAGGGCAGGAAAGTTATCAGGGGGAATGAAACAAAAACTTGCACTTTGCTGTGCACTTATTCATAAACCTACGGTTTTGTTTTTAGACGAGCCAACCACAGGTGTAGATCCCGTGTCGAGAAAGGAATTTTGGGAAATGTTGAAGCGATTGAAAGAGCAGGAAATTACAATCGTAGTTTCTACGCCATATATGGATGAAGCAGATATGTGTGATCGGATCGCATTGATACAAAAAGGAAAAATTCTTTCAATCGATCGTCCTGCCAACATCAAGGCTTCTTACCCTGAAAAACTATTTGCCCTCAAAGCCGATCACATGCCTTCATTACTGAAAGCACTCAATAAGTACCAGGGCACAAATGACAGTTATGCATTTGGAGAATATGCACATGCTTCTTTCAAACCCAATATTTCAGTAAACGATAGCGTCATACATTATTTAAAAGAACAAGGCCTTAAGAACGTCGAGCTAAAAGAAGCTGAAGTTACAATTGAAGACAGTTTTATAAAATTGCTAAAGCCATAAATGATGGAAACAGTTATCAAGGTTGAAAGGCTTACAAAAAGTTTCGGCGCATTCGTAGCTGTAGATGAAATTTCCTTTGAAGTAAAAAAAGGGGAAATATTTGGTTTCCTCGGTGCTAACGGTGCAGGAAAAACGACCGCTATGCGAATGCTCTGTGGCTTGTCCATTCCCACATCAGGCAATGCAACTGTCGCGGGGTTTGACGTTTATAAGAAAACAGAACAGGTAAAAAGGAATATCGGGTATATGAGCCAAAAATTTTCTTTATACGAGGATCTTACAGTAATGGAAAACATACATTTTTTTGGTGGGGTTTATGGCCTGAGTAACCAGGCATTAAAAACCAAATCAGATGAACTGGTCATCAAACTGGGTATGGAAAACGAAAGAAAGAAACTGGTGGGTTCGCTCCCGTTGGGCTGGAAACAGAAGCTTTCTTTTTCTGTTGCAATCCTGCATCAGCCTGCAATCGTTTTTCTCGATGAACCTACCGGCGGGGTTGATCCGGTTACACGCCGGCAATTCTGGGATCTCATTTATGCGGCAACAGAACAGGGTATCACTGTTTTTGTAACAACTCATTATATGGATGAGGCAGAATACTGCAACAGGATATCGATCATGGTTGATGGAAGGATTGAAGCATTGGATACACCCGGGAATCTGAAACAACAATTTAAATTGAATTCAATGGATGAGATTTTCTACCATTTGGCGAGAGCTGCTAAGAGAGGGGAGTAGTTAAATTTTAGTTCCAAGTTTTAAATGAATGTTCAATTCCTAACGTAGGCTATGCAAAGTTCAAAGGAATGCGGGTATGGGTTACTGTAAGTGTTGTGTTGGGCATTAAAAAAATGAACTTTCAATTTTTAGCGGCACCGGCTGTTCGCAAAAACATATATAAGGCAAATTAAATGAAGCAGTTATTTGTATTTATCAAAAAAGAATTTATGCATGTGTTGCGTGACCGGAAAACATTACTGATCTTATTCGGGATGCCGGTGATCCAGGTACTGATTTTTGGTTTTGCATTAAGCAATGAAATAAAGCGATCAAAAATTATGATCGTCGACCAGGCAAAGGACGAAGCATCGCAGCAGATCATATCAATGATTGGCGCCAGTCAATATTTCGAGATCGCAAAAACAGGAAATGATACGAGGCAAATTGAACCGGCTTTCCGGCAGGGCCAGATAAAAATAGCAGTGATATTTCCTTCGAATTTTAATAGCGGGTTGATTCGGCAAAATAAAGCACAGGTTCGGGTGCTGGCAGACGCTACTGATCCTAACAATGCAACCACGTTGACAAATTATGTTTCGTCCATCATCCTGGATTATCAATCAACCCTTAACAAAAATGCGTTTGCCCCATACCGTATTTCAACTGAAACCAAGATGCTTTATAATCCCCAGCTTAAAGGAGCGCCAAATTTTGTTCCCGGCGTTATGGCACTTGTGTTGATGTTGGTTTGTGTAATGCTCACCGCCGTATCAATAGTAAAGGAAAAAGAAACTGGCACCATGGAAATATTGCTGGTGTCTCCATTTAAGCCTTTGTTGGTCATTCTTTCCAAAACAATTCCATACCTCCTTCTATCATTGGTTAATGTTGCGGTCATCCTGTTGCTTAGCGTGTTTGTACTAAATCTACCAGTGAAAGGAAGCGTATTGTTGTTATTTGCAGAAAGTACACTCTTTATCATCACCTGCCTCACACTCGGAATTTTTATCTCAGTAAAAACAAGTTCCCAGCAAGTGGCAATGCTTATCTCCTTAATGGGCATGCTTTTACCAACAATATTATTCAGCGGGTTTATGTTTCCAATTGAGAATATGCCGGTTGCCCTCCAGGTCATTTCCAACATTGTGCCTTCAAAGTGGTATTACCTGATCGTGAAATCAGTGATGATAAAAGGGCTTGGTTTTTCCGCCGTTTGGAAAGAGACAATCATTCTGGCAGCCATCACCATTTTTTTGTTGATCATAAGTTTAAAAAGTTTTAAAACCAGGCTTGCATGAGAACGATAAAATTTTTACTGCGCAAGGAATTCAAACAGATCTTCCGTAACAAATCAATACTTGCCCTGGTAGTAATGATGCCGGTAATACAATTATTGATATTGCCACTGGCGGCTAATTATGAAATAAAAAATATCAACCTGGCCGTGATTGATCATGATCATTCATCTTATTCGCAAAAATTGATAACAACTATTACTGCTTCAGGTTATTTTAAATTAACTGGTTATAATAATTCCTATAGGGCTGCAATGCAACTGGTAGAAGCCGATAAAGCAGACCTCGTTCTGGAGATACCACAAAATTTTGAACGCAATTTAGTGCGGGAGAATGAACAAAAACTTTTCCTTGCTGTAAATGCGATCAATGGCACAAAGGCAAACCTGGGTGGTGCTTATCTTGGAACTATCATCAGGAATTACAACAGCGAAATCAGGCTTCAATTAATACCTCCATCAAAATTCAATGAACAGCCTCAAATCGAGATCGTTTCTTCCAATTGGTTCAATCCTTTGCTGAATTATCGTTTTTTCATAGTGCCTGGCATACTTGCGATTTTGATAACTATGATTGGGGGATTTTTATCCGCATTGAATATTGTGAAGGAAAAAGAAATTGGCACAATTGAACAGATCAACGTCACGCCAATAAAAAAGTATCATTTTATCTTAGGCAAACTAATTCCCTTCTGGATATTGGGAAATATTGTTTTCACAATCGGACTCGTAGTTTCCTGGCTTGTGTACGGCATCGTTCCCCTTGGAAGCCTCATTTTATTATACGGCTTCGTTGCAGTTTATCTTTTAGCAATTCTTGGTTTTGGACTGCTCATCTCTACCTTTTGTGAAACCCAACAACAAGCCATGTTTATCATGTTCTTCTTCATGATGATATTTATATTGATGGGTGGATTGTTTACTCCTATTGAGAGTATGCCAAAATGGGCTCAATGGTTTACAAAATTGAACCCCGTAAGTTATTTGATAAACGTTATGCGCATGGTTATCCTTAAAGGGAGCGGGTTGAAAGATGTATTGCCACAGCTGGGGATAGTAGCTTTATTTGCAGTAGTGTTGAATGGATGGGCGGTCGTAAATTATAAGAAAACCTCATAAAAATGCTGCATTGCGTACCGGGTTCACCGCCTTTCAGGATCAGAACATTGAGCCATTGCTTCAGTCAAAGACATGTGAATAAGTTACAAATCCAAAAGGCGGCGGGGACATGTTATTTGCTATAGAGAAGGGAATATTACGCCTGCCCATATCCGAAATTAGCGATCATTATTTTTCAAAAAATCTATTGCGATGCATGGTGTTCCCTTCAGCGTCCTGGGCTTTTATATAAACGGTGTTATCGAAATCACTGAGGTAATTTTTCAATCTTTCGTTTTCTGATTCTTCATCAAAGGATGCCATGAACGCACTGGTAGTAAGAAATTTTACGGGGTCAGCCTTTAACTCGATCGACCCACCCTTGTTGACGATTTTTATCTTGTTTTTTAAGTGAATCTCTAATTCACCAGAAGCCTTTTCATGGATCTCATAAGATTTCAATTCATGCGGATATTTTTTCAGGTATTTCCACTCAACAAGCGTTTGACGCATGGGCGTCAGGGGGTATTTTTCCATAGCACCGTTGCCGCAAATTTGTGTCCACATTGTAAAACGGATATTCTGGCAGGAAAATAAAACGGCATTCATTGCATCAGGAAGGTTTCCCGGCTTCCAGGAGATAAATACCATAGATGAAACTTCAAAGCAAATGAGTTAAATCCAGGTTAGGGAGTGAATAAAAAAATCACCACAAATTGGAAAAGAGCTTATCGCTTGTAGCTTACAGCTTGTAGCTTGCAGCTTTCGCTTTCAGCCTTCTCGTTTTTCAATTTCGCAATCCATCATGTGAATGCAAACACAGTTTCGAATTATTTTGAACAGAAAAATTAATTCAACCCCACCCGCAATCCAAATGCACTCAATATACTTGCATTTGTAGTTTTACGTAGTTCGGGAATATCTGTGAAGTTAACACCCGGCCTCAATTCATAGTATAAATGAATGCGCTTAAAAAAAGGCCTTTTTCTTCCCAATCTAAAGTCGAAACCTAAAGGAATGTAAACGGAAGCACCGAAATTATTTTTGTTTTTAAATCGTTCTCTTTTAGTATTGTCTCCATTGTAACGTGAAGAGTAAGCACCGTAAGCGGAAACGCTGTTGGTGCCCGGACTGCGGACTTGCTGGTAGCTGGAATAATCATATTCAATTACTGTTTTTGCATTTAGAGAATATCCAACCGTAAAGCCGATACCCGCGAAAAGGGAACAGCGGGATTCCGGGTTTGTCCGGAAGATCAGCGAGCCATCAAAGCGCAATTGTTCCAGTGAATATTTCATCGAATAGTCCTTAGAGATTGATGAATCGAGGTAAAATGTTTCCCCGGTTAATGCAGAAGTTAATGTGTCGAATGTTTTGCTTTCGTTGTTATTTATTCGATAGGTTAAGGTATTTCCCGAAAAATAACTTACCCCAAGCCTTAACAATGGGTTTGCTTTGTAAGCCTGCTTTTGTTTGTTGCTGAATTGAAGTCCCAGCATCACAGAAAATATTCCATCAACAGAAACACTTGAAGTCCGGGTTTCGAAAAAGTTGTTTAAGTTATTACTGCCCATCAAAGTGGAATTCGGTGCCAACCTGTTAAAGTCTGCAAGTGTACCATCGGCACCTCCCTGCAAAAGAAATCCTGTTTGAACATACAAGCTGTTCACCTGTATCCTGCTGATTGACTTTGAATTTTGCTGCTGGGCCGAAGCAGAAAAGGAGATCGAAACGAAGATTAACACTGATAAAATTGCATACGTTTTCATATGAGGCTTTATTTGAGATTAAACAACGGGACGGGAAAAGACATATCCCCGGACTGAAATGCTGCTTATCGAAATAAAGATATTACCAATTAGTTGGATGAATGGGCGGGTTACGATTCAACCACTATCGAAGCTCAAATGAAATTGTATTCGATAAGTTGTCATAATACGCCAGCTGTAACTTATATTTCCCGGTGGGTAATTTATTATTATTGCTCTCATAAACTGCAAGGGCATGAAGGGCATAACTGTTACTAATACTTTCGTTTGCTTTCAACACAAAATAATACCCAGCTTTCTTTAATTGCTTTTCTGTATAGAGTTGTGATGATAGCATTTCGGCACTCGCATATTTAACGAATGATTTCCCTTTCTCATCTTCTAAAATTACCGAAACGCCCCAGGGATAGATTTTTTTCTCAGGCTTGTCAAATAAAATGTTTTGATCTTTGGTTTCTTTATTTGTCAACTTGATGGTAATATCTATTTCTTCAAAAGAGCTGAATGCAGTATCCCGGAGGCTTATTTCGACCGCTACTTTTGGGAATTTGCGCAGCATCGCATTTTGTGCATTTAAACTGATGCTTCCCAGGATGAGCAACGGTAATAGCAAAAGGTATTTCTTGATAGAAGGGCCCTCATTTGAGTTTAATTTCATCATACAATCCTGTTTTGAAGCAATGGTTGTTCATCTAAGGTAATTCAAATCAACAATTGTTATTGGTAAGTTTATCAAATATCTATGCCTGTTGCATTTTTGATAAAAGCTTTTCTTGTTATTTCCTTCAGCGAGAATATACTAAAAATGCCAGGTTGAACTTTTCGAGTTCGTGTTCATATCCCCACTTAGGAAACCATGCCAATTACAATTTATCAGGTTGTGCCGGTTAAAGAATTTAGATCATCCACTTTGCGTCTCTGCGAACCTTTGTCCCTTTGCGTGAAACCAAACGGTTCATTATACAAAGGGTCAATCTGAACCCATCATGCGTTTAGCCTCTCTCCTTTTTTTGCCGGCTGTCCGTTACCGGTAGTTATTAGTTGCTGCAAGCTACCCAAATAATGCTGCCAGCCTTTTGAGCAATCAGCGAAGCATTCAATTTGGGGAATCAAACCAATATGAGTAAAATGCACACGTGTTTTATCTCCGTCTTTGGAAATTTCAAAAACGTTGCGGGTTCCATTCCATTCCTTTTTGTCGTTAAGAAAATTTAACTTGCTGTCGGTTACAAGCCAAACCACTTTTGTATCCGCAATCAATTCGATCAATTTATGCCTGGAATAATGTACATCTCCAAAAAACCGAACTTCAAACTCATCATTTAACTTTTGTGAATCTCCTTTGAAATCCTCCGACCACCACGCCGTAATATTATTGATAGCGTTGAATACCTCAGAAGGAGTTTGGCCTACCAGGAAACTGCTGCTGTAATTTTGATCAGTCATAAAATAGCTGTTAATTAGTTATTGTTTATTTTCTTTTTCTAAAGCTGCTGCATTTTGAATTGCGGGCTCGTAGGGGTTTGGTTTTCCTTTCCCAGTTTCAATCAGGCTCTTCAAGCTGCCCGTTATATAATTTCCCCAGGCATCAGAACAGATATCGTAACATTCATTTGCCGGTACCAAACCAAAATGTGTGAAGATCAACTGTGTCTTATCTCCCTTCTTAGAAATTTCAAAACTGATTTTTGTATCCTTCCACTCAGTTTTATCCCTGGTGAAATTGAAATAATTTTCCATTACCAGCCAAACTATTTTCTGTCCTGGAATGAAGTCAATAATTTTCATTTTACAAATGTGAACATCCTTGTAATGATAATTAAAAACTGCACCTGGTTTGTCTGTGCTGCCCTCAATTGCTTCCGACCACCATCCGCGAACGTTATTGATCGCATTGAATACTGTTTCGGGAGCCTGATCCACCAGGAAGCTACTGCTGTAATTTTTATTTTCCATGATCTTTATTTTTTTAGATGAGTCAATACTTATTTAGATGCACTTTTATTTGAAGCTTCGTTACAGGAATACAAACTCGTAGGCAAGATCGTTGGTGAAATAGTTGTACGGGTCATATTTTACCGTGGTAATGGTATAAATATTATTGGGCCTCAATAGCCTTACTCAAGTTTGCTGATGCCGTCATACTTTATACCATATGCCACGCCGTCTCCATATAATTTATCGGTAATGATTTTTACAAAATAAGCTGCATATTCTTTTGCGGTAAATGGCTTCCCATAAGTTCCGGCAAGGTAATCCTCCACTTTCATGTTCCTTCCTTTGGCAATGGCTTTGGCTGAATAAAAGCCAAAGTCGGTTTCGCCAATTATTTGTGTAGGCACAATTACCTGGAATTGAATCCCAAGGGAACGTTGTGTTGAAACCTCATTGGCATATTTAGCCATAAACCAAAGCATTCGCTTGGCGCCGGCATAGCCGCCACTCAAAGAAGATCCACCCAAGGCTGCACCGCTCGAGATAATGAATACACGACTTCCATTGGGCATCGGCGTTTTTAAAGCAGCCTGTATTCCAAATAATCCTGCTTTTGTATCTATGTTCCAAACTGCCGAAAAACTTTCCCAATCCATCTCATTGATCGGTGCCATCGCTGGCGTTGCTCCAGCGTTGAGGATCAGTATAGATGGGTTTACTTCTGCGATGATCTGATCCATGAAAATTTTATCTGTCACGTCGCCGACAACAGCATCAATCTTTGTTTCTTTCATTGCATCCAGAGCTGTTTTGTTTCTTCCAATCACCGTCACCTTTGCGCCAGCAGCAGCTAAGGCAACTGCGATTGCTCGTCCAAGGCCTTTAGTTCCTCCTGTGATAAGTACATTTTCATGTTGAAGGATCATCATCGTGTTTATTTAAATAAAATTGATACAACAAAGGTATTGTCTATATCATATCCCGTAGGGGTGTTAAATGGACTTTATAGTGGGTTGATATGGACAACGCAAATTTATATCTTTGTAAAAAAAAGCAGCAAGATGAAACATCTCACTATAATTGTCCCTGATGCGCAAAGTAATTTAAGCAGCATTGCATGTATCGTTGGTGCTTACGAAATATTTACCACCGCCAATAAGTTTAGAAAGCTTAATGGTAAAAAAGAATTGTTCCATGTAGAGCTGGCAGGTATCTCTAAGAAAACAGAAGTGTATGATGGTTTGCTTACAGTGAGGCCACACACAACCATTTCTGCTATTGATAAAAGCAATCTTATTATTATTCCATCGTTGGTTCAAAACCCAAAGGCAGTGAAAGAAAACCTATTGCTGGTTGACTGGATAAAAGAACAATATAAAGCCGGTGCAGAAGTAGCTAGTATGTGTTCCGGTGCATTTATACTTGCATCCACAGGTTTGCTTGATGGGAAAAAGTGTTCCACCCATTGGATTCACGCAAACGCTTTCAGGAGCCAGTTCCCAAAAGTTGATTTACAACCAGATCAGTTGATCACGGACGAACACGGCCTTTATACTAACGGTGGTGCTTATTCGTTCCTAAACCTGGTTATTTATCTTGTGGAAAAGCACTACGACCGGCAAACAGCCATTTATTGTTCGAAGATTTTCCAGGTTGAAATGGATCGGAACAGCCAGTCGGCGTTTTCCATATTTACCGGACAGAAACTTCATGCCGATGAAATGGTGATAAAAGCACAGGCTTATATTGAAAGCAAACTGGATGAGAGAATATCCGTCGAGTCTTTATCATCGAGGTTTGCTGTTGGCCGGCGAAACTTCGACAGGAGGTTTATCAAAGCCACTGGCAATACACCTGTTGAATATGCCCAAAGAGTAAAAGTTGAATCCGCAAAAAAATCACTGGAGACAAGCCGTAAAACCATCAACGAGGTAATGTATGATGTAGGCTATTCGGATCTGAAAGCCTTTCGGGAACTTTTTAGGAAAATTACGGGGCTGTCCCCGTTGGAGTACAGGGGAAAGTATAATAAGGAAGCATCTGTTTGAGTTTTGGGCCCCGTACACCAGTATAAATGAATAATAACAGGCTTGCCAATCCTGCAATGCATCCCGGCAACGGGTTTCAGATGTTCTTACTTCCATACAGCCAGCCTGTAATAAGGTATTTGTACCCTATAGAGCAGAAATTTCCATGTGAAGGCGCATCCTCACAGCCCAAAATGAAAGAGATATCCAGCGACAATATTTTTTCTTAATATATTTGAGCAAACAGACAACGAAATTGATAATGCCCGAATCTTTCATTGCAGCATTCAGGTTCTATTCATCAAACAAAACTATCAAACATGAAATCAAAGTTCTTTCACTTACTGGCCGTGATTGCCATAACCAGCATGGTCATCTTCGCTGGTTGTAAAAAGGATATTTCAAATAATGATCCTGTTCCTACCGCAGAAGATCATTTTGCAATTCCTGCAGCTACACCCGTAACCGGGTCGGTAAGTGGTATAATCGTTGATGAAAACAATACTCCCGTAACTGCAGCCGAGGTCAAATGCTCAGGTTCAACGTTTACAACCGATGCTAACGGGTTCTTCGTTATTAAAAATGTACAGTTGGATAAATATGTTTCCACTGTCACAGTAAACAAGGCTGGATACTATAAAGGAATTCGTTCTTTTTCTGCCAGCCCTACCATGAACTACGTTTCTATCAAACTGATTCCAAAAACCCTTACAGGTACAACCAGTGCAACAGCAGGGGGTGCGGTAGATCTGCCCAATGGTACAATACTTACACTTCAGTCAAACAGTGTGGTTTTGAAAAGCAGTGGTGCGGCCTACAGCGGAACTGTAAATGTATATGCATCTTATGTCGATCCCACAACAGGTGATTTTAGTGCAAGGGTTCCCGGTAGTTTGATGGGGCAGGACACCGATAATATGTATGTACTTGCATCAACTGGTATGTTGGCGGTTGAACTTGAATCAGCAACAGGAGAAGCATTACAATTGGCAACGGGCAAACCAGCGTCAATAAAATTACCGATACCATCCTCATTAACCAGCAAGGCACCTGCAACGATTGACACCTGGAGCCTGGATGACCGTGGTATTTGGATCAAGGAAGGTAGCGCTACCAAAAATGGAGATTTTTATGAAATGCAGGTAAGTCATTTTTCATTCTGGAACTGTGATTTTCCTTCTAATGCAATTTATCTTACAATCCACGTACAGGATCAAAACAATCAACCGCTCACCAATACACTTGTTGAATTAACAGTACCTCCCTCAGTTACAATTTGGACCACTACCTATGGATATACGGATAGCCTCGGAAATGTTTCGGGCCTTGTGCCTTCTGGTACTGATATAGACCTGTCATTGTTGGCTAATCCTTATAATTGCCCTTCGTCACTTTACAACCAGATCATTGGGCCCTTCGCAGCCAATGCATCAATTACAGTTACAGCAACATTGTCTTCATCACAATCTTTAGTAATTAACGGAACAGCAAATGACTGTAATAACCAACCGATACAGGACGGAACAGCAGCTATATACGCAGGGCAGTATGGTGCTTTTTACAGCACTATTACGAACGGAAATTATTCTTTGACTATTCCTTATTGCAATAGTATTAGTTCGGTCAATGTAACTGTTTTAGATAATAACAGCCAGGCTTATGCGAGTTCAACCAATATAACGGTGAGCAGTAATAGCCTTGTTGTTCCGTTACTCACAGCCTGTTCAACAGGATTGCCGGCTGCATTCAATGTGATTGGTTGCCAGCTTGCTGGAACTTACACCGTTGGCACAGCTCCCGGCGTAAATAATTATTTGGCGGTAGCAGTAGAAGTAACCACACCGGGCACGTACAGTGTAAGCCAGACCTTGTCGAATGGTGTTACGTTCTCGGGTTCAGGAACTTTTACAACACTTGGCCCTCAATCAATCCAATTGCAGGCAAGTGGAACTCCTACCTCAGCCGGCACCAGTTTGTTTACGTTGGTTTTTGCAAATGGTACGAGCGGCTGTACTGTAGATATCTATGTTTTTCCAATGCAGGCAGTATTTTCTCTTGGAGGCCCGGGCGCCTGCAACAACACAATCGTAAATGGAACTTACCTTAACGGACAGGGGCTCAACACAAGTAATAATATCGTGATCACTATAGATGTATCAATTATTGGTGACTATTACATTTCCACAGATTCTACAAATGGGTATGGCTTCCAGGCAAGCGGCTCTTTCACAAACACTGGCATACAAACGGTTGTATTAATGGGGTATGGTAATCCACAGGTTGCAGGAACAGACCTTTTTACTGCTCAGGCAAACGGAGTTACGGGCTGTACATTTACTGTTGATGTTGCCGTTGGTCCTGATGCCGTGTTTACATTTTCAGGTGCGCCAGGTACCTGTACGAATTATGGGTTTGGAGGCACGCTTGTCGCGGGAGTACCGGTGAACAGTCAAAATTTTGTTGTGCTGAATGTAAACGTCACAACTACAGGCCCTTATTCAATCACAACGAATACCAGCAACGGAATGAGTTTTAGTGGAACAGGAGTGCTGCAAAATCTGGGAACCTGGCAAATAATTGTACCTGCAACTGGCACACCGGCAAATACCGGGGTTTACACTTATATCCCTGTTAGTGGATCGACAACGGGATGTGTGTTTACTGCAACGGTAAACTAAGGGAATTTCTGATTCGTTCTGAATGCTGAAGCTGTTTTAATTGAACAGTTTCAGCATTCAGACTTTTTTTTGACTATAACTTACGGTTATCTGTATGCGATTATAGATATCAAGGTCGCCATCCAAAGTTGAGCTCTAATATCTTCTTTCAAAGCCGATTTCCAGCAGGGTTGCCACACTTCGATCCAAATCCTTCTCCGGTACCATTACAAGGTCATTTGAAAAACTGGAGGTAAGTACAATATCAATTCCTTTTGCAGCAAGTGCATTTGTTATGTAGGCAATAAAGCCAGAGCAGTAAAATGGATTTCCGCAACGGATATTTATGAGCCTCCATTTATCCTTATTTGCTTCGTAAGCACCAAGCAGGGGAAGATTTTCTTCAAGGGTTACGATCGTTATTTCTTTTCCATCGTTTATCAGCATCAGGTGCTTTTCTGGATACTTTATTTCGTTTACTGATGTGTAAATGTATGCGCCATCGTCAACGTTGAACCAGCTTAGTTTTATTACTTCCTGCAAACGCTGTTTATTTTCCGATTCTTTAAACATAGTTGTATATTAAACTGGCTTAAAATCAATTTAAGGTTTCAATAGTTCAATAATATTCGCTTCTGTATTCTTCAATTAATTCTTATTAATTTCTTGCTGCACCATACTAATTCCTCGTAGCAATAATTACCAGGTCTATCGTTATCGATCCATCCCGTTCCGGGTAGTCCTTGCGTTTCAAATCGGTAATCGTAAAATTATTTTTTTCAAGTTCGGCTACCAGATAATCCGCCTCATGAAAATGCATGTAAATTTCATCGCCCTGGCTTCCTTTGCGGAAGCCTGAGTTGTTGTAGTCATCCTCCATTGTACTTAGGTAAAGAATACCACTGCTGTTTAATAATTTTGAAGCATCAACTATTAGTTTGAATGCTTCTTCTCTGGATAAATAGGGTAAACAAAAACCACACATGATCGCATCATATTTTTTATTGAGCATCTCAATTACCCTGCAATCCATCAATTGAAATTCAGCAGCAGGTACATTGATCTTTGCAAGCCGGATCATATTGGGAGCGAGGTCGGTTCCTAAAATTTTCAGGTCAGGCCTCTTGTTTAAAAGATACTTGGTGATATTGCCCGGGCCGCAGGCAAGCTCTAAAACGTCAGCATTTTGTTTCTGTATGTTTTCGCAAAAAATATCGAATGTATCGCTGTAGCTATCTACATTCATGAATTTATCCTGGTATTCAGTTGCGAGTTTGTTGAAAACATCTATCGCAATCCTGGTTTTGTCCATACCCGTCTTTTTTAAGTATGCCATAGTTTCTCTATTCGCAGTACAATTTATAAACCGGTATCTTGTCTTTTCTTCCAAGGTCAATCGCTTTTTTCATATCAGCACAAGCTCCTGCTTTATCGCCCTTGTCATATTTTGCCTGGGCCCTGTTTGTCAACGCAAACGTGTAGCCGCTCCAAACTTTCAGTGCCTTATCAAATTGTTCGATGGCAAGATCATATTTCTTTTGCTTGTTGTAGATAGTTCCCAGGTTATTATATGCCTTGTATTGCAAACTGTCAAAAAAGATTGCCCGCTTATAGTAATACATTGCAGAATCAACATTATCCTGGTCACTAAAGTTTTCACCAATGCAAAATAATGCGGCTCCCCAGTTTGGTTGCAATTGCAGTGCATGGCGAAAATCAGCATCTGCATCCTTGAACACGTTTGATTTATTTAAAATTAAACCCCTGTCTAAATATGCCCAGTGATATGCGGGGTTAAGTTCAATTGCCTTATTGTAATCTTCATAGGCGTCGCTGTATTTATTAAGCCGGTCCCGGGTGCCGCCCCTTTTATAATAATAGATGAAGTTACCTGGCTCAAGGGATATTGCTTTGCTAATATCTGCTTCTGCTTTTTTCCATTCCTCAATATCAAAAAGGAGGTTGCCCCTTTTAAAAAATAGCATGCTGTTGTTTGGCTCACTTAGTAAACTATCTGATAGTTTTGAAACCTGCAGCCTTATTTGAGTATATAACGATGTGTCTCCAGCAAAACTGGTCATTTCCTGGCTGAGCGAAGCCTGGCAAAGAAACACGGAGAACAATAATATGGTAAAGCTTCGTTTGCGCATTGCTGTGACTAACCGCAGGCTTCTTCCTAAAAGCTGCTGTTGATTAATAAAGAAACGACTTTTTATTTAAATGGCAAACGGGTGTGAATGGGGGATGATGGGGTGGGGAACTGAATAAAAAACTGTGACTGTATGAATATCCTTTTGCATGCAGATAATAGAATTACCTGCAAATTTTTAATGGCCGTCAGGAAAAAGTTCCCGGTTGATCATCTTGCCAAGCGTATCAGAAAAGATATAAGAATAAGCGTGTGACAAATGGCTGCCCTCGTAAAAGTAAATGCTATCGGGAGCTTTGGGTTGACTGCTATAGGTATAATGTGAGAGATCATAAAACCTGTCATAATTTATTCTTTGCCAGCTTTGATTTTCCTGTTTTTCATAATCAAATATGGGTGCACTTACAGGCAGGTATATGCCCAGCATTTTTGTTTTATGTTCTTTCAACTGTGTAACAAGCTGATTGACTTTCCTGCAATAATTTTCTAACTTTCCTGGCGAAAATGAATCCTTCCATTCTTTATACATTTTTTCCTGCAACTCCATGCGTTTTCGATAATCCCCGTATTCAGAAACATTCACGCCGCCCCACTCATCATAGTCATGACTTTTAAAATATTGTTCTTTGCCATTTAAAAAATTCAGGAAGGATTGGTCGTTAAAATAAAATGTTTGTCCAATGAAATATTTTAACTCAGCATGTATTTTCCTGATGAACGAATATTTAAGGATATCAAGATTGTGATTTGTGTACCTCCCATAGTTGGAGGTATATCCCATTAGTATTGCCTTTGGATAAATGTTGTGCTTCGTTAGGTATTCAAGTATATCAATACCATTGCTCTCAGGAAAAGCGAGGTTGATCACTTTTATATTTTCAACATTTAATTGTTTTTTCACGTTGAGCGGCTTTATACCCCATTCAAGCCTGCTGTCCCCAATGATCAAGAAAGTATTTTTATCAATTTGTGGTACCAGGCCCTGGGCCTTTGCAGAAATATTATGATTCGATATTTTTGGAATGCTTGCGAATCTTGCGAACCCCTCTATCAATGCCATTACAACCAGGAGCGAAAGGGCGAAAATCAGAAATTTAGTCAGAAACAACCTCATTGAGTAAAATTAAGATTTAGGAACGAAGAATTAAATTCATCTATATCTAATACCAACTTCAGCATAAAAATCAGCTTCAATCTTTAGTTCTCAATTTTTGATTCCCAGGGCTTTCCTCATTAAAAGAAATTTGAGTAACCATTTCAATGCAGCATCCGGATTTACTGTTCTGTTTCTTTTAATAACTCTTCCGCCTGCACGATCGACTTTTTATAAAACGAATATACCCACTTTGAAAAAAACAGCAGAAATATATAGCCAAATGACATTGCGAAAATGAAAAAATATTTGGTGTCGGCAATATCTTTTTTATAAAATAATTTCGGAAGCAAGATCACAACAGCAACCAATAATAAATATGCAGAAATGGCATTTGCTCGCTGCAACTTTTGGAACTTCAATTTTTGGATTGCGAATTCCCTTATCAATACTGCGTGGGGCCGGGTTAAGTCGCCTGAAAGACTGAGGCCGCGTAAGCTCATAAACCCAATGGAGGCCATGGTGAGTAGCAAAAGGATAGCAGCGGCACCGATAACTTGAAAAAGCAATGTGTCTAATTTGCCGAAATTGACAAGGATGTAAACAACACTCAGTACACAAATAATGGCACCGATCCATTCAGGGTATTTTATTTTATTGATTGTCGAAGCATATTTTGTTTGTGTCATTTGGTCTATGGTTTTAGTTGTTAAGTTATCTAGTTTTAAAGCGTGCTGGCTTACAGCTGCCCAGTCATTTTTCAAGTCATCCAGTTCCATAATTATTGTTGTTTAGTTATTTGTTGTTTTAGTTTCTCTTTAATGCGAGACAATTTGGTTCCCACATTGGTTTTTGAAATACCAACAATTTGTGCAATTTCTTCGTGGCTCTTGTTTTCGAGGTATAGCATCACTAATCCTTTGTCAAACAAGTTCAGGCCCTTGATATGCTTTTGCAATGTTTGCATCCTTTCTTCGGCTTCATCATTTGCTGCTTCAGGAACATTCAGCATTTCTTCGCCAATTGGAATTGCTACAACCTTCCTCTTAGATTTCTTGAGGTGAAAAATGGAGACATTCATGGCAACCCTGTACATCCAGGTGCTTAAACTTGAATTTTGTTTAAAGCTTTCAAATGATTTCCACAGATTGTAAATAATTTCCTGTACAAGATCGTTCCTGTCTTCCCTGTTATCAGTATAGAAAGAAGCAACTTTGTAAATCAGTCCTTCGTTATCCTTTATTGCCTTATTAAATGCATCCTTGTTTACCAAAAAGTGTATGTTTATAGTTCTTATTCCTTATTAGTGCATCGTTTTGGGAAATAATCACAGTTTCATTAGATTCTTTTTTGAATAAGAAAATTAGCCACGCCTGTTCTTTATTATTCGTGCATTCGTGGCAATAATTCACTCATTCTTACATTTACCATTACAAAAAGCCATACTTAAATGCGTGCATTGGTGGCAATATTCCGTTGACAGTAAGTACGCATTCCTGCCTTTCATGCATTCGTGAAACTACAATCTTTACCGCTGCACGTGTTACTGAGCCGCAGATTCTACTAACAGCAGGCTGTCGGCCGGATCATTTAAATTCGTAAGCAAGAGTTTTTTATTCTTAGTAGATATGAGTAAATAAGCAGCGCCAGGTAATGCAAGTGTGTCTCCCGTCATTTTCCATTTGTGTGGGTATGTTGATCCAGTCGTATCTACTATGGTTCTTGTCAGGCTTCCGTCCGGCATTTTATCAAACTTATAATATTTGCAATCGCCATTTATGGCAAAGAACCAGGAATTCAATGGCTCTTTGAATGACTGGTTGCGTGATTTAATGACATCCCAGTAGGTCCCTTTATCTCCGGCAATCCTATCCTTATATTTTTGATAATTACATCCGGGGAGGGTGGGCAAGAAAGATATTATTATTATTACAAGAAACAGTCTGGTAGTCATCTTAGATATATGAATTACACTTACAATTTATTTTGTGGCCTTTCTTTACAAGTTTTTACCCATCAACAAACTCTGCTCTAAGTAGCTTTTTACTCTCATAATGAAGGTGTTTTTAAGCATATTATTTAAGTTTTTTCTTCGATGCTTTTGCAATCTTATTATATTCCAGGGCAAGATTTAACCAGTATGCTAATTTTGTTTTTGTGTTCAATACACTTATGTCAACAAACACATAACCTTTCATTACTTTCCCCGTAAAATCCATGGGCTTGCAGCCATCCTTTTCCATCAGGTCTTCGTACTTCTCCGGATCGAGCCGCAGCATTAATCTTTCGCTTTCTACACCAACACACATTTTCCCATTAACCATAAAACAAAGGCCACCGAACATTTTCTTTTCTTCAATTCGTTTTGTTGAAATGCTGATCAGTTCTCTTACCCTTTTTGCTATTTTTTCATCATATGCCATGCTGTTCAATTTATCCAGAATAATGCTGTTGGAGTTTTGTGCTAAAATGGCTTACCTTCTCTATAAGTCTGAATTTTGAGAAATAATTAAAAGATAGAACGCCAATCCTTTCATCATCTCCTTTTCAATCTAAAATTGCTCCGGGTATTTCGTTTTATAATATTTAATTGCATCGTTCGCCATTTTCAACATTATCCCTGTATTGATGTCTTCGAGCTTTTTTATATGAATACAACCGCCGGATAATTTATGTTTACCCAGTTGTTTGAGCATATTTTCATTTTCTTTTGCGGCGGCAAGGTATAGTACAATTGAATTTGCCCTTGGTGAAAAGGCAACAAGCGGAGCATCTCCTTCACGCCCGCTTTCATAGGTATAATGATAAGTTCCAAAACCAATAATAGCATTTCCCCACATCTTTGCAGGCAATTTTGTATGCTTTTCCAGTAGGGCAATGATATCAAAGCAGTCTTTGCGTTTGTTTTCGTCTTTAATTGTGTGTAAGAAATCAGCAACGGGCTGGACGGTTTCGATGGTTTTATTCTGTGCTTTGGCCATAAATAACTATTGTTATGCTTCTTTAAATTTAGGAAGAAAAACATTGGTTTCCTTTAGTTTAAAATACTTCAGGTAAATGCGGCTGTTGAGTTGTAACATTCAATTGGCTTCACCTTCTCTGCTTGATAGAAGTAAACGAAAGCTTGCCGGCATTTGTCAACTCATGCCTTTGCTTCATGCTTTACATAAAAGATTACAAACATCGGCATTTCTCTTGGGGGATTTACTTTCACACACAATTTTATTGCCTTTATGCGTAAGCGGTAGCCCTCACATTAATTACACTTTTTTATTCAGCCAAATACCTAAATTCACCTGCCCAGGAATTGTAAATTGACCCGAATGCTCTTTTGCTGTTTGCCACGAACTATAAGGCAGGGTGCTTCTAGTGAAAAGATAACCTGCTCCTATATTCAGGTCCAGGCTAAAACGGCGCTGGTAATTTCTTTGCATCCCCCAAACCACCCCTACAGTATTTACAGCTCTCCGTCTATCTTCTATGTAATAAGAATTGGAAATGCTTCTTTTGGAAAAAACGTTTTCGTAAATCGCCGATAAATAGTTTGCGCTGTTCATCGCCGTTCGGGCACCTTTTCTGTCACGCCTTTTTAAACCATAGTAGTAACGGTATTGAAATGTAAATGCAGGATCGAAAAAAATTGTAGAAGAACTTCCATAAGTACTTGAATATTCAAAACTACCCGAGAGATTCATGAATGCCTGGATATAAAGGGTTTGCTTTTTGGCTATGCTCTTCTCATAGCTGGCACCAGGATTTATAAAAGTGATCTTTGTAACGTTTGTTACGGGTGCATCGGCTTTGTCCTGCGAAAAACAATGGCCTGGGAAACAAAGTACAAGGGTTACAAAGGCAGAATGAATTGATAGGTACTTGATCTTATTCACTTCGTTAGGTTTTGGTACTGGTAGAAATCCTTCTCAATTATGCAAAGTTGTTCGTATTGTTTTTATAGATCGCAAGTCCTTTATTTATTCCTGAAATAGCATCATGAATTTGACTTGCTCATCGCTATGACTAGCAATACCCTGCATGTCCTGCGAGACTGCTTTTACTTCCATTTCCAATTTAATTCTTTTACATAAGCAATATTTAATCTTTTTGCAAGTTCTTGCAATGCTGTTTGAACTTCATCCCTATTTTCTATCCGCGATTGTGGAATGATGAGGCTTCCGCTCGTTTTCAACCTTACGAAGACGTGCGTACCAGTTTCAACTATTTGTTCTATCTGGGAAGAGTTGATCTTCATTTCTCCTGTTGCGTCAATTGCATGGATACTATCTTCATCGAATGTAACTGTAGATCCGTCATCAAAGCTGTTTTTAAATGTTGTGGAAATAAACTGTTCGTAATGCTTTTTGTAGTGATTCCTTAAATACCTCGGGTAAAAAAATAAGGTTACAATACCCCAGGCAAAGAACGAGTATGAAAAAATCTTGTTTTCCGCCTGTGAAAATAGCAGTGCAAGCAGAAAAGATGCCGCCGTTGCAATCACCCGGCTTTTGATCCTTTTCTTTTTTATGGCTTCCGATTTTGAAGCTATAAAAAGTTGGTGCTGTAAATAATCATCTGCTGTTAAGTTGTAAGTTAATGTCATATACTAAGCAGTTGCGGTATGATTCATGCCCAGGTTCTAAGGTACTATTTGTACACTAATAACTTCAAATAAAAATGCTTCCTTTCTGTTCTAAGATCAAACTCAGCACATCAAGGAAGCAATTTTTTGCAACCACTAATCCTGGTTGCGGAGATAGGATGGTCAGTTTTTTTCAGCAGTAGCCTTGTTCGGCTGCAACATACCCTTACAAAATAGTTTTCAGCATACACACACTGTTCTCAATATTTTCATACTGGCCATAATTCTTTACTATTTCATATCCCGCTTTTTGATAAAGGCTGATTGCCTCCGGTTGTTTCTTCCCTGTTTCCAAAATGCAGGCGGGATAATTTAATTCTGCAGCCCATAATTCCAGTTCTTTTAAGATATTGAGACCCATGCCATGTCCCCTGAATTCAGGTAGTACAAACATTCTTTTGATCTCAACCTTTTTTTCATCGTATGGTTTAAATGCCCCGCAGCCTGCCGGCTGGTCATCAATATAACAAACAATCACATTGCGAATGTTGTCGAGCTTATTGAATTGAGCGTAGAAACCATGTTCATCACCATCCCTTATTGCGAGGTCCTGATCGAGTAGGGCAACAAGGTTGCGGAAGTCGTTATCATCCGAAGACGTTCTTTTGAGGATAATCATAAATCAAAACCATTTTGATCTGCGAATATACAACGCTTGCGGTTGGCCGCAATTTATGCCTCCTCAAGTTTTTTGATGTCAAGTTTTTTCATTTGCATCAATACAGGCATGATCCGTTGTGCCTTTTGTGGATCCGACATTAGTGTTCCCATATTGGAAGGAACGATTTGCCAGGAAAATCCAAATTTGTCCTTTAGCCAGCCACACATGCTTTCTTCACCGCCTCCTGCAATCAGTTTGTCCCAATAATAATCAATTTGATCCTGGCTGTCACAATTTACCACCAGGGATGCCGCTTCGTTGAACTTGAATTGTGGCCCGCCATTTAATCCCATAATTTTAAATCCATTTAATTCAAATGTTACTACCATTGGGTTGTCATCAATGATCTTTGAATTTTTGAAAATAGAACAATAGAATTCTGCAGCTGCTTTTGCATTTCCATCAAACCAGAGGCATGGGAAAATTTTGTTTGTCATGTTATAAAATTAAATGTTGAATGATGTTGAATAAAATTGTTTACAGTTGCAAGATTAAACAATGCTTTTCTATTTTAGAAGGGGAAATGCGCCATTTAGTGGGCCAATTGCGACACTGGCATTCACACAATCCACATTTCATACCTCACAGCTCACCCCTCGTTTGTCCCTAATCGTTACATCCGCCCCGTTTTCCAAAAGAAATGGTATCATTTCAACTCTATTGTGTGCCACAGCAAAATGTAGAGCTGTCTCTCCTTCGTCCGTTTGCAGGTTTGGATTTATTTTAGTCCCGAAAACGGAATTGAAAATGCCTGTTTTCTTTTTGAATAGAATTTTTACCACATCGAAACGGTTTTCCCATACAGCAAGGTGCAACGCAGTCTGCCCAATTATATTCTGCCGGTTCAGGTTTACATTCATTGAAATTAACTTTTCCAACATTTCAATATTGCCCGTTCCGGCACAAACGAGAAGAGGCGTTTGCCCATTGAAGTTGGCCAATTCGATATCTGCTTTTGCGTTCAGTAAAAAATTGGCTACCGCATTATTCTTTAAATTGATTGCCATCAGCAATGCAGTATCTCCATTTGGCATTTTTGTATCAATATCAATTCCTTCATAAAGGCTTTTCTTTATGTTGATCAGGTCACTATTATAAACGGCATGATGAAGACTGGTAAATGATGTGCCTTCTGTTTTAAAAACCATTTCATTTTTTGAGCAGTTAAATAACGCCACGATGTCATAGTAGCCGAGTTTCATAAATCCCCTGCCGTCATGCGTAAAGTTGATGATTGCACCTTTGTCATCAGTTTCGAATTTCAATTCAGTAATACTGCTGGAGGTAGTAACACCGCTGATACCAGAACGGGTTTCTCCTTTTGCTATATACCTGCTGCTTACGTTTAACAGAATGTCTTTAATGTTCATATCCTGTGATCTTTTAATTACTCATGTTTTTTGATCTGTGTTTCATGTTGCAATATCGGTATGTTTACTTATATCAATGTTCAGTCAAAAGACTTTATATAACATACGATCGTTATAATCCTGGAAAGGAAATAAAATGTAAGTTTCAGGCAGGACTGTAATCCACACCCATTTCTTATTTTTAGATAAATTATGCTCCTGGCCAGTGAAATACTTAATTAAAAATCTAATTGCTGATATTTTGTTTTACCTGCTGATCTGTAGTGCTACATTCCTGATGTTACGAACGATCATCGGCTATACCAGCTTTGATACGAAGTATGCCTTCCTTGCTCAAAAACAGGGTTACCTTGATAACAAACTATGGCTGTATGCTTTTTACACGCATGTATTCACAAGCCTCTTTACACTGATTGCGGGGTTTACGCAGTTTTCCAAATCTATCCGGGATCATCATAAGCCACTGCATCGTGCTATGGGTAAACTCTATGTATCGGCCGTACTTTTTATCAACGTTCCGGCGGGTTTCATTATGGCGATTTATGCAAACGGATTATTGCCAGGGAAAACTGCATTTTTGATCCTTGACGTTTTGTGGTTCTTCTTTACTTATAAGGGATGGCGTGCAGCAATGAATGGAGATTTCAAGTCGCACCAGCAATGGATGATTCGAAGTTATGCGTTGACCTTCTCAGCAATAACTTTGCGAACCTGGCGGATGATTCTTGAACCGATTGTTCATGACCCGCTCACTATATACATGATCGATGCGTGGATCGGTTTTGTACCAAACCTGCTTTTTGCAGAATGGTTAATAAGGAAACAAATAAATTGTTAGCGGTGAAAATTGAGTAGGAAAAGATATAACAATCCAAAGAAAATACCGGCACCAATAACCAGGAAAGATATCGCACTTACTACGAAGGCATATTTTTCATTTTTTCTTATCAGGCTCTTGTATATTAAAAATGATAAAAAAAACGAAATTAACCCAATTCCCAGGAAAGTTACTGCTCCAATCATTGTAATAAGCTTGTAGATAAAAAGGAAATGTACAGATAACTTTTCAGAATGGAATGAGAAATATTTTTGCCTACTTCAACAATTAACCTCCTTGCATTTACAGTCTTTGCCGGCAGTGTTTTAACTTGTTCAATCCCCTGATCCAATGATCCTCGCCTTAACAGTATCACTGTTGTTGCTGATAAAAGGTTTTGAATATAAAAACCTCGACGTAGAAAGATCGAGCTTATCCTTTATTTCAATTTCGTTGAATTTAGATTCATGGCTAAAAGATGATTTATCAAAAACCGTATTGTGAAAATGAGCATAATTAAATTCCACCTGGTTCCTGAAAGAACAATTATTAAACAGGTTCCTGCCGTAAAATTTTGCATAATTAAAAAAAGCCCGTGAATTGAAGATGGAAAGGCTGAAGTCTGTGTACTTGTTAAAACTTACATCATTGAATTGTGCAACCGAATTAAAAAAGCCGGATTGAAACTGGCAGGTAGAATCAAAATCCGTTTTAAAAAAATTGCTCTTTTGGTTGAAGTATGTATTTTGAAAATTGGATGTACCACGTACTTTGCAATTCACCAGGTCGAAATCAGAGATCATTTGGCTGTTATCAAGTATTATGTCCTTATTAAAAGTGCATGCGGAAATAACAAATGAGTTTTGAAAAACAGCATTCTTTAAATTGAAGTTTTTATCAAAAATACATACGTCAAAGTAAACGGGACTTTGAAAAATGCAACTCGTTTCATCGCTGCTGCCAACCATTTTATATCCCGTTATCTCGCCTAAAAAATGACAATTCTTAAAAGCAACAGAAGACCTGATAATTATTTTATTTTCAGTTGAGCGCATGGGTGTTTTCTCAGACAACCCGGTCAGGTCCAGGTTGCCGGATATCTTTGCATCCTGTATAAATACATTCCGCCCTTTTTCAATCATCTTATAAATCTCATCCGCAGATATCTGCGAGCTCGTCGTTTTTGAAGCAGCGTTGCATGCTAATAAAAATACGAGCGATAAGGGCAAGATCAAAACAGCTTTGGCAAATTTCATTTGTTAGCTCAATTATTTTTTTATTTATATATCATTGTTTCCCGGTGATAGATTCAACGGGGACAGCCAGCGCTTGCATCTGCGTATTCTTTTGACAAAAAATTGCTATAAATCATGCAAAGATCACTAAGATGATAGCATGGCCCGTCAAATAGTAAACCCTATATGCAGTTTTATTTTTTGTAAGGACTATTCTTTTGACCCTGCTGGTTTTTAAACGCTGCAAGTTTTTTTGCAAACATACCGGATTGCTTTTGTTTTTTCAGGAAGAAAAATATTTCCTCAGGCGTATATGCATTTGGATTTGTAGCCTTTACTGCCGAATTGTATTCATTGTGTTTCAATGATGCATTGTTTGCCGGAATGCTGTTCCTGAAACTAAAATCTGTTGAAGGACCTACAGGCCCGTTGCTCTTACCTGCATAACCGTTGGTGAATGAAGCCGGATACTGGCTAGTGGTGTAAAAAATATTATTTTGTTCATTTTGTTCTGCAACTGACTCCGTCGCATCTGCAAACAACATTAGGTAATAATATCCTGTGATATTGGGTACATAGTATGTTCTTTCTATGGATGCTGATCCAAATATCACATTTGCAAAATTGCTGTTTGCAGGTATTGAAAAGTTGAATACACAATTATCAGAAGTTGGGCATGAATATGTGTTTGCTGCCACAGAAGTATTAAATTCATCATAAAACAAAACACCATAATCATTGGCATTGTAAGCATTGTAATAAATATAATAGCATGCCCAGTTTGCCGAGGGAGATAAAGCCTGGTTGCCGATATTGTACAGGTTCAGGTCTATAATTCTTTCCGTTGGATTGCCGCTGGTTGAATAAGTTGAAATATCTGAAAATGCCCATGGTGCAACATCAACGCCATTGGTATTTGGAGGCGGAACAGGATTCACATTTCCATCCTCGTTTGCCATAATGTAGAAATTATCACCTGTTGCAAATTGCGTAAGGAGGAAATTATAATCTACCCAAATATAACCGGCATTTCCCCAGGCGTTCCCCCATGAGTTAACCACCCTGAAAGCGCCAGCTGGACCTTTGCTATCATCATATCCTATGATAGTGATCGCATGATTTCCCTGGAAACCGCCTGAGAGGCTTGAATACACATCATCACTGTTCCATGATTGAAAATTGCTGTACACTTTCGCACCAAACATAACAGGAAGTTTATTAAAGATCTGTTCTTTGATCGTATTGGTAGCCGCATCAATTTTTCTGTAATATTTTACTTTATGGTTTGCGGCGTCTGCAGTCCAGTTTGATTGCAAATTTGCTGAAGAGCAATCTGTGATGCCTGAATAAGGAACGGTTTGTAAGCTGGCCGCACCACGGGTTTGAAGTATGTCAAGCGCATCAGTAAAATTTGTTCCATTGCAATCTGATGCGCCCTTTTTATTATCAGGGATTGCAATGAAAAGATCTTTGGGACTTATCTGGTTTGCCGAAGAAGCAAGATCAGATGCGGTGCGGTTTAATGCAATTGCTTCTGTGGCGGATTTAGTGTAATACCCCGTGGACCATGCAACGCAGGTGCCATACTGGCCCTGGTTACCTATGGGTGGGAGGTACTGGGAAATGTCAAACGCTGCCGGAAGATTAGTATTCCCTAGTCCAAGGTTACCAACAGATGAAGGTATTGTTGCCGGGTTATCAGTTCCGTTCCAGCCCAGCGGGAACTCGCTGCTGTTATTATTGTTATTAACATCATCTGTTTTTTTGCATGCAGCAAATAGTACCAGCATAAAACCGGAAATGACCAATGTCTTTTTCATAATGCAGTTTGTTTGATTAAATAATTTAGCAGTTTATAGTTTTAGTTTTCAATTTACGGGGGATGCCGCAAAAGTAGCGTTACTGTTTTTTAAAAGCTATACTTAATTTGGAGTATGCTGGTTAAATTTGGATTATAGGATTATTCGGTTAAAATGATTATCTGCAGCCCAACTCGCTTGAACCAGAAATCATCAAAATTCTATAAGATAAAACGGGCTGCACAACCGGAATGCACAAGGGAGAAAATCTTTTTCCTTTTTAACTATTCAATTTAACTCATCTTCATATCTTCCAAATTATATAATCCTGGTTAACTTTATCAAACAAACTACTGCTCAAAATGTATCATACAACCAAACACAAAGTGCATATTCTCCTTCATCCGGAACTGGGTGAAACGCATTGGGATAAGATCATCAATTGGTTTATCATCATCCTCATCGTTCTCAATGTAACGGTGGTGATCCTTGAAACCGTTCCATCACTGCATGCGAAATACGGCGTCTTCTTTCATTATTTTGATCTCGTATCTGTTATTATTTTTTCTGTTGAATATTTATTGCGGGTATGGAGTTGCAATCATGATCCCAGGTATAAACACACGTTTTATGGCCGGTTGAAATATATAGTATCCACCGATGCATTGATTGACCTAATAGCGATACTGCCCTTTTATGTGCACATAGCCATTGGGCTTGATCTAAGGGTATTAAGAATTCTAAGGCTCCTGCGTTTTTTGCGCCTCTTCAGGCTCACTGCTTATATGAAGTCGGCGAAGATGGTGAAGAATGTTTTTGTGAACAGGGCCAATGAATTAAAATTAAGCCTTGTGCTAATCTGCTTCCTGATAATTATTGCTTCATGCCTCTTATATTTTGCTGAACACAATGCTCAACCCTCGGTATTTACAAGTATTCCAGCTACATTCTGGTGGTCAATCGTTACCGTTACCTCTGTTGGTTATGGCGATATGGTGCCGATCACGGTACTGGGTAAGGCACTAACGGCGATCATTACACTAACAGGACTTGCCATTTTTGCCCTGCCCGCAGGCATCATTACGGCTGGTTTTTTAGAAGAAATAAGGAACATGAAAGAAAAGAAAATCCACAAGTGTCCGCATTGCGGCGAAGTAATAGATTTATTTCAACATAAAGATCATTGATAAGATTATCAAGCCTTTTCAGTCCCCTGGAAATCCGAACTTCGTTTGGCCCCTTTTCAATTGGTGAAACGAATACCATCGTCTTCTTGAATACATACCCTTGCCGCCGGGTTTATCCATACGTATCAAAAGCAAGTGTAATATCCTTATTATATATATATGATTCAATTGTTAACTCCTTCATAAAATAGACTTATCTTGGATGCCGATTCGTTACCCCCTTCTAAGCTAACCTACTTCCCTGAGAATTTTCAAAGAGCCTATTTAACAGACATTAATGAGTGAAATCCATAGATTCCTAAGTCCACCTAGTGAAAATCTTGTAAATACCTGTGGCCATGATTCCGGCCAGTCTCCAGGAATTTTTTCCACTCAAAGCCAGCAATTCCATATACCACTTCAGTTCAACTTTATCCAGAGAATATTAACAAAACAAAACCCGCACATGATGCAAAATTTTACAAGTAAAACGCCTTCGATTACGCCTGGCTGCAGTTTGAATCCGGCCCCGCAAATACTCCGTTGGATATTTGTGATGTCTTTTTTTCTTATTGCTATGTTCGTTTCAAACAGTGTAAAGGCGCAATTTTCTAATGTGCCTGTAACAGGTTTTAACCAGGACATCATTGCAGATGGTACAACCAATCCTGACGCAAGTGCTTCCACCACTATTGGTGCTGATGTAGGCAATTATGTTTTTGTTACAAACACATTCAGGCCTTCTGCAGCAGGAGCCGCATGTAATACAGCAAATGCGCTTCCTGCGTCTATCACAAGTACTAATGCCACGAACAATACGGGCATTACATATACGTTCGCCGCTGCTACATCTAATAATGATTTAAGATTGCCTGCTGCAGCAACGGGAACACTTACCCTTAGTTCGCCTGTAACGGGTACAACCAACCTGTATATATTGGGCCTGGGTGGTGAAGGGCCAACTAACTTTAATGCCCTCATCAATTTTTCGGATGCCAGTTCAGAAACGGTGACTGGTACTTTGCCAGACTGGTGCGGAGGTGCGGCAACATTTAAGGTTACTACAGCAATTTATTACAGGATATCAAGAACCGCCACCACATGTACCGGCGGAACCTGCCAGTATATATATGAAGTGCCACTTAACATTAGTCCTGCTAACTATTTAAAAACAATAACTTCAATAACTTTTACGAATACCAGCACAGGATCACTGATTTTAAATGTAATGGGCATTGGCCGTAAAGCAGCTTGTGTAGTTCCTGCTGATGGCCCCACAGGGCTTACCCAGGGAGCTACAACTTCAGGTTCAATAGTTGCAAGCTGGACTGCAGCAGCAAGTACGCCTACAGGTTATCTCTCTGTTGCATATCCAACCGGCTCAACACCCGTTGCTCCTGTTGATGGCACTGCTTATACAACTGGCCAGGTGATAGGTGCGGGAAAAATAATCCAGGCAAGCGCAGCTACTACCGCTACCGCTTCCGGGTTATCAGGTGGAACAACTTATGATGTATATGTGTACGCATATAATACAGGAGCATCCTGCGGTGGCCCGATTTATAACAAGAACAACGTTGCAAATGCAACAATGTCAACAACCGCCTGTGGAGGTTTAGCAGCAGGTACTTATTTAGTAGGGCCTACAGCAGCAGCTTCGCCGGCGGGATTTGTGAATATTACATCTGCAATCGCTTACATTACCGCAAATGGTATAGCCGGTCCGGTTTTATTCGAGCTACAAGCTACTTATAGCAGTGCAACAGCAGGTGAAACATATCCAATTACATTTCCTTACAGTGCCTGTATTGGCCCCGTAAATTCTTTAACCATCCGCCCTGAAACTGGGGCAACTGCATTGTCAATCACAAGTGCCAGTACAATAGGTACTATTAATTTTAATGCTGCAAGTTATGTAACGATCGATGGCCGACCAGGTGGAGTAGGGGTTTCAGAACTTACCATCGCCAACACAAACGCAGGATCTAGCTATGCAGTGAATTTCACAGGTGATGCAAGCAATAACAACATTAAATATTGTACAGTAAGAAGTGCCAATACCGGGACGACAAGCGGTACTATTGTATTCGGAGGCGGTACAGTTACAGGGAACGACAACAATATAATTGATAATTGTTCTCTACTCGATGCTGGTACAACCCCATTGAATGGAATTTATTCTGCAGGTACATCTTTGTCAGTTGACAACAGTGGCAACACTGTGTCAAATTGTAATATTGCAAATTATTTTGGTGTTGCAACTGCAGCTAATGGAATATTCCTTGCTTCTAACAGTTCCGCATGGACGATAACTGGTAACAAGTTTTACCAGACTGTGTCAAGGACACCTACCACAGGTACTCAGAACAGGGCTATACTAATTGTAACAGCTAGCGGCGGAAATTATACGATCAATAATAACATTATTGGTTTTGCAAGTTCAACTGGAACCGGGATCATGACTTATGCAGGTAGTTTCGCCAGCAGGTTTGTTGGAATAGAATTAACCGGCTCAAACAGCCTCGCTTCAAATATCCAGGGCAACACGATCACTGCTATCTCAATAACTACTTCAAGTGCGGGAAGCCAAACAGGCCCTGTATTTGGAGGAATCGTTTTACTGGGAGGAGCAGCTAACATTGGTACCACAACAGCAAATACGATCGGTGCTGCAACAGGAACTGCTGCCATCACAGTGAGCGGATCAACTACAGGTTTTTTCGTGGAGGGTATTTATGCAGGTACATCGGGAACAGTTGTTATACAAAATAATAACGTAGGGTCAATCAATGCTGCGGGGAATGCTGCCGCAGTTTCTTGCGCATTTTATGGCATCTGGGGATCCGGTGCAGGGAATTTTATAGTACAAAGCAATAGAGTGGGCAGCACTACCACCGCTAATTCCATCGTTATCGGTACGGACCTTATTTCAACCGCAACTTCCAATTTTTATGGTATTAGATGTGATGGAACGGGAAATACAGTGGTTGGAGGATCAGGTACTGGTAATACGGTTCAGAATATCGCACTTAGAAGCACAGGCGCTGCTACTTTTTACGGTTTCTACAACGGGGCCGTTGCAGCATCTGCAGCATATACCTATAATACTTTGTCTACTGTCGCACATGGTTGGACGACCACGGCGAGTTCCGGTACTTTTTATGGAATTTATAATGCGAGCACCTTGTCTGGTACGTTAGCTATATCCAATAATAGTATTTTGAATATTACAAACCTTAACACAAGCGGAACCATTTATATTGTTTATAATAGCAACAGTACTTCCACTTATTCTTTCTCAAACAATACTATTAATAATGTTACAAGGCTAAATTCACTCGGCGGATCCATGTATGGTTATTATAATTTTGGATCACCTGGTGCGGGCACGGCAACGTTCAATGGTAATTCTTTCACTTCTGTTTCAGCAGGAGGAGGCAGTTCTACACTGTACGTCATTTATACCAATACCGCCACGGCACAATCACTCGTAGTTACAAATAACGCCCTTACAACAATTTCTTCGGGTACGGGTGGGGGTTATGGTCTATATATTTTATTGGGTACAAATGAAACCATCAGCGGTAATACCGTTAATGGTTTTGTTTCCACGGGTACTATTTATGGTATTTACAGTACAGGCGGAGCTACATTCAATAATATTTTTTCCAATACGGTTAACGCGTTGAATACAACTGGTACCAGCGCTTATGGTATTTATACTTCGGGAACCAATGCAAATATTTATAAGAACAGGTTATATGATTTGCAAACCACGTCTGCTTCCGGGGTTACTTACGGAATATATACAGCGGGAGGAACTACGATCAATATCTACAATAACCTTGTAGGTGATCTTAAAGCAACTGCCAGTTCATTAACAGCTCCTGCGCCGTCTATTGCAGGTTTGTATTTGAGCAGCGGAACAACTATTAACGCATACTATAATACATTTAACCTGAACGCTACAAGCACAGGTACTAATTTTGGTACAGCGGCTGTTTACGCTACAACTTCGCCGACAACTATAAACCTGCGCAATAATATTTTTAGCAATTCTTCTACACCCGCAGGTACAGGCAAAACAATCGCTTACCAGCGTTCAGCGACGTCACTTACAAATTATGCCAACACATCCAATAACAACCTTTTCTATGCCGGAACTCTTGGTCCAAACAACCTGATCTTTTTTGACGGAACCAATTCGGATCAATCAATAGGTACGTTTAAGGTCAGGATGTCTACAAGGGACGGATTGTCAATTGCTGAAAATCCCCCATACCTGAGTACGTCAGGCGCCAGTACAAACTTCCTTCATATCAATCCCGCAGTTGCCACGCAGATCGAAAGCGCAGCGGCACCAATAGCAACAGTTACGGATGATTATGACGGCGAGACAAGAAATGTAAGTACACCAGACATCGGTGCCGATGAATTTGCAGGTATCGCAGCAGTTGTTGTGTCACTGAATAGCGTGTCTATAACACCTACCGGTAACCAGTGTACGCCTGCTTCAAGATCCGTAACTGCAAACACAACCGGGGGTAACTCTGCTATTACTTCTGTAACATTGAATTATAATTTTAATGGTGTTGCACAGCCTACCATTACCATGACAGGTGGTAACCCGGCGCCAGGGCAAACATCTACCTGGACGGCAACAATTCCTGTAGCGGGTTCGGGTGTGAACGTTACATGGAATGTATCTGCAACAGATGCACTCACCACCAAATCATCAACGGGAACAGCTTATAAGGATGATCCATTGTTTGGAACAACTCTTACAGTTGCGGCTTCTAGCAGTTCCATTTGTGCTGGTGCACCCGTTACATTAACTGCTACCGCTACTATAGGTGGCCAGAATAAAACGGTAGGCGCAGGTGCAACTACTACGTCAACTTATCCTAATCCAATCTACAGTAACTGGGCAAATAATAAAATGCAAATATTATACAGGGCCACTGAACTTACAGCGGCTGGTTTGGCAGCTGGTAATTTAACGGCACTGTCATTCCCGCTAACATCTACTAGTGCAACAGGCAGAACCAATTTCACGATTAATGTAGCGCATACATCAGCAACAGTTGTTTCCACTACTTTCCTTACACCAGCATTTACCCAGGTATATACAACAGCCAGTTATTCTCCTTTTGTAGGAATCAATAGCTTCGCATTTGGTACAGGTGCCGGTTCATCATCTTCGTTCAATTGGGATGGATCTTCCAACCTATTGCTGCAAATATGTTGGGACAATATTGCAAGCACGGCGACAGAAGCAAGTACAGCAGTTGCAGACAATACAA
>JBDSBG010000073.1:0-26819 GCA_039921685.1 Ferruginibacter sp. | reverse complement strand
TTATTTTCATTTGCTGTTGTACCGGGTTTGGTGCAAAGGAGAAATCTGCAGCTCCAAGGTTCCTTACATTTTCAATATCGCTGTATTTAAAACTATTGTCGATATCAACCAGGCGTAAACGATAATAGTTGTATCCTTTTAAAGGATTGATATCAGTAAAGTTATAGCTGCGTTCTGTATTACTGTTGCCCGCTGCTGCTACCTGGCCAATGTCAGAATAGTTTCGGCCACCATCGGTACTGCGCTCAATGATAAACCTGCTGCTGTTTTGTTCCATAGACGTTTTCCAGCTAAGCTCATTTACTTTTCCGTTACGTTGTGCATTGAAATTAACCAATGATACAGGAAGTGTTGCTGCGATAGTGATGTTATCAAGCAATATTACGTTTCCAAATTTACTAACGGCCTCAAAACCTATTTGTATTACCTGGCCGATATAAGCATTCAGGTTCACGGATTCCATGCGCCAGATCACTGCTCCTGTTGCAAGGGATGGATCGGGGCGTTTGGTTCCAGATATTCTTGTCCACGTTACACCTCTGTCTGTTGAAATTGAAACATACAAACTATCAGCAAAAGCAGCCAATGACGCTACGTTATCATGATTGGTAAAGTATGTTAGCAGCGCACCTGTTGCATTGCTCAGGTCAATACAATTGCTGAACAACCTGCTTTCAGTGCCGGTATTGTCGGTGAGGTAACTGTCAAAGAAATAATAAGCGCTGTCGGTGGGTGAACCAAGAGGAGCCAGTGCTGTGGTTTGATCACCATTTGAATAAGCCCCAGTATTAAGAGACCAGTCACCACCCGTTCCTGCAGTAACAATATTTTCTACAAAGGGGAACACGTTCAAGTCAGAGGTTGGTGTAACAGGAAAAAATTCTTCTACAGTCTCTACTTGTGGGAATGATGAAAGTGTTGCTGCTTTTTGGTTGATGGTGTAAACTGTGTCATAATAAGTAGAACCATCGCCAGCCAGATTAACATAGGCTGTATCAAAATTATTGCCCGGGTTGTTGAAACTTACACCACTGAAATTAATAAATTCAGATGCACCTGGTGCAATAACAGCTGTATTGCTTTGTGTAGCGGTAAATGTATTTGCACCTCTTATGTGCAGGGTAGTACTGGCTGCGCCTGCTGCGATTGGTAATGTACCTCCGTTTATAATCTCTACAGCAACAGTTTGAGGGCTATTAAAACATGAACTTGTTGGGAAGTAAATATCATTAACGATAGCATCAACTGCAAAAGTATGGTTGAAGGCAATTGCGGGACGGAAATTACTTACAGCCAGTGAAGTTGCAGCAGAAAGCGCAACAGTTCCATTATATCTCCTGGTGCTGTTTGCGAGTGGATTGTTTACATTCCCAAGGGAAGCATCCCATATTTCGTCAATGCCGGGGCCGGTAGCATGAACAACATTATCAGTTCTTTCAATAAGCATTTGAAGATTATTGCCTGCTACACGCTGAAAAGGAGTTGTTAGAATAACAGGAACAATTCCGGCCACAGTTGCATTAAGTGTACCATTAAAAACTACGGTGTATCCTGCAGAACTGTAAGTACCGGTGGTAAAAGTTGTGGTTGCTGCCGGAACATTTTTCAATGAGATCTTAAAGTTATTGATTGTCCCGGGGTTTGGTGCCACTTCAAGCAAAAAGAATAATTGTTGTATAGCAGACGCAGCCGTTGTATAATTGTTGGGGCCAATTTCAGCAGCTAAATAAATAGATTCGCTTGCATGGTAATTTGAACCGCCTACAATGATATTTTGGCTGGTACCGGGGTTTACAACGATGGGCACAAATTGCGCAAATGATCCAAGGCTAATAATTACTGAAAAAAGGAGCAGGTAAATTTTCTTCATGATTTAATTTTTTGTTTACAACTGAAACATTGATTTAGTCAGTTGTCGTTTGGAAAATGAAATAAACTTCAGGAGTTTTCGGAGGGTGGAGCAAGATAAACAAAAATACTATTTGTTGATCATGAAAAATTCATTTTTCAGCGGGATTTTCGTGAAGGAATCAAGTATTTTTTATTCCAGGATACAACTGTGCCAGTTCGCCTGGTCAATAGATGCCCAAATTATAAATATGGCTGCACGGGCAGGGAAGTTTTTTCAATATCTTTAATTTATGGAAATGGTAACGATAAGAACATTTGATAATTATTTTTCAGCAAATATTATGTTGGGCAGGTTAAGGGAAGCAGGAATAAACTGCTATCTGAAAGATGAATATACGGTAACAATTGACCCAATGTTAAGTAATGCCATAGGCGGAATAAAACTCACTGTAAATGAACAGGATGCAGAAATGGTAAGGAATATTCTAAAGGAATTTGACGACGAATATTTAAGGGCAGTAGCTTGCCCGCAATGCAATGCAAATAATATCCTACTTGTTCCAAAGCAGGGTGCGGGAAATTTTCTTACCGCAATTTTTACCTGGCTTTTTTCCAGTTACGCTGTATCGGTTGAAAATGTTTATCAATGCCAGTCATGTGGTTATGAAAGCAAAAGCCTTCCCGAAAATATGGCTGCATATAATTAATCAACAAAAAAAAATTTGATTGGATTCCAGATGACGAAAGTAGCCATGATACCAGCAAGATATGCAGCCACCAGGTTTCCTTTTAAACTGATGCAACCATTGGGAAAGAAAACAGTAATAAGACAAACTTATGACAATACGGTTGCCACAGGATTATTTGATGATGTGATCGTAATTACAGACAGCGAGATCATTTTGGAAGAGATCAGGGAGCATGGAGGAAATGCAGTAATGAGTAAACGCCAACATGAAAGCGGAAGCGATCGGATTGCAGAAGCCGCAGCAGAAATGGATGTGGATATTATTTTGAATGTTCAGGGTGACGAACCTTTTGTAAATAAAGAAAGCTTACGGCAATTGTTAGCCGCTTTTGATGATGAAAAGGTCATGGTTGCTTCTGTGATGAAAAGATTTACGGACATTGAGTTGGTTAGGGATCCCAACTATGTTAAAGTAGTCGTTGATAAAAATATGAATTCATTGTTCTTTAGCAGGGCGGTGATACCTTTTTGCAGAGATGAGCATTTTATACCAACTTACTATGAACACATTGGTGTATATGCATTTAGAAAACAGGCATTACTAAATTTTACTTCCTGGCCTGTGAGCGATACGGAAAGAGCAGAAAAACTGGAACAGCTCCGGTACCTTGAAAATGGCATCTCTTTAAAAATGGTAATAACAGATCAAACAGGCGTGAAAATAGATATGCCTGGAGATCTTGCAAGGGCAGAAGATTTTTTGAAGACGTTATCTGCAGGTAATTAATTTATCGAAACTCAATAGTTAGCAATGGAAACCCTTTTTGATAAACATACCTATGACCTTGTAATAGGGAGATTGGAAAAACTCTCTCCTGCCGCAACTGCAAAATGGGGCAAAATGAATGTTGCACAAATGCTGGCACATTGTAAAGAAGCGTTTAAAGTTCCATTAACGGAAAAGAAAATTCCACGGATGATGATCGGCAGGTTAATGGGATGGATGATCAAATCAAAGCTGCATGATGATTCAACCTGGAAACCGGGTCTTCCAACAGCACCTGCATTTATTATAAAGAATGAACGCAATTTTAATGATGAAAAAAAAGGATTGACGGAGCTGGTAAATAAATTTTTTCAACTTGGGCCAAATGGCATCAGCAAACATCCGCATCCTATGTTCGGAAGATTTACAGAAGAGCAGTGGGGCAAAGCGATGTATAAACATTTGGATCATCATCTGAGGCAGTTCGGGGCATAGGGAATGGATGATGTAAGATCTAAGATTTAAGATTTAAGATTTATGTGGATTTCAACAATTATAGTGTTGTTTTTTACCAAGGGTTAAATAATTAAGTTCATAATTTTTCTTAAAAAATGTATGGACAAAAAGATCTTGCAACTCAGGACAAAAAATTTCACATTGACATAATCAGTTCTGCAATGATTTCCCAAAAACAGCAGTAGGTTTTGAAATAGCGAAACAAATTTTGCGATCTGCCGTTCAGTAGCAGCCAATTACAGGGCTTCAGCAAGAGCTAAAGCGAAGACAGATTTTATTAAATAAAATTCAGATCATGCCGGAGGAATCAGATGAAACTTTATATTGGTTAGAAATAATTGAAGAAGCAAATATCAAATCCGGAGAAAATACGCAAATCTTAATCAAAGAAGCAAATGAATTAACAGCAATATTTACAGCGACTAATAAAACTGCAAGATTAAATCCTAAATAACACCGGACAGCTTCAATACATAAATCTTAAATCTTAAATGGCGTCTTTGTGAACGCCCCTACTCTTTAGGAAATTTTCAACAACCGCCTAACTGCCTCATCCAAAGTACTTTCTTTCTTCGCAAAACAAAAACGTAAAACTTTATTGTCAACCGCATTTTTATAAAACGCAGAAACCGGAATGGTAGCAACAGCAACTTCCCGGGTCAGCCTTACTGCAAAATCGTTTTCGTTTTCATCACTGATATTTTCATAGCTGTATAATTGAAAATAGCTTCCATAAGAAGGCAGGGGGACGAATTTTGTTTGCTTCATTATATTTTTAAAATAATCCCTTTTTTGTTGCAGGAAATTTCCAAGCTGCAGGTATTGTTCTTTTTGTTTTAGAAATTCAGCCAATGCAAATTGAATGGGGCTATTGCAGGTAAAACAATTGAACTGGTGCACCTTCCGGAACTCTTTCATCAGAGGTGGCGGCGCAATGCAATAACCCATTTTCCAGCCGGTGCAGTGATATACTTTGCCAAAGGAAAAACAAACAAAACTCCTTTCAAAAAGGTCTGGGTATCGCAGCATGGAAAGGTGTTGCTTATTATCGAAGATCAGGTGTTCATACACTTCGTCACTGATAATAAATATGCCGCTGTCTTTTACAATGCTTCGAAGTTCTGTTATGTCATTTTCATCTAATACAGTGCCTGTTGGATTGTGGGGCGTATTGATGATGATGGCTTTCGTTTTAGCTGATATCTTTTCTCTTACGGCTTCCCAGTTTATTTTATAATCAGGGAACAGCAATGGAATAGCTACGGCCACGCCACCATTGATCTCAATATTTGGAATATAGCTATCATAGGCAGGCTCAAAAAGGATAACTTCATCACCGGGCTGGAGTATGGTTGTAAATGCAGTGTAGATAGCATAAGTGCCACCAGGGGTAACCGTTATATCTGATTCCGGGTCGATGCTGGCATTATACAGGCCATTCGACTTTTCGGCTAAGGCTTCACGTAATGGAGGCAACCCATTCATATGAACATATTGGTTGTGGCCATCCCTCAGTGCTTTATATACCAATGAGGTAAGTTCTTCGCTCATGGGAAAATCAGGAAAGCCCTGCCCAAGATTGATGGCTGCATGTTTTGCAGCAAGGGCACTCATAACGGTAAATATGGTTGTGCCAACCGATGGAAGTTTGCTTTGGATAGTTGTAGTCAAGAAACGGGCGGGCTGTTTAATACCCGCTCAAAAATAATGCTTAGGCGGAAAAGATCGGCCTGAGATTTTGATTGCGTGGAAAATGATTGATGGGTTTCACTGCGTACATTTTTGGCCTGCGCCTTTTTGCAAAAAAAACGATCATGGGAATACACCATATAATCTTGCTTAAAACGCCCGTCGTATTTTGAAATATTTTCGCTTTTCCCCCGGGAATTTCATTTGTAACTCCAAATTGAGCTTCCTCGTGACTTCCAAATTCCCAGGTAACATTGCCATGTTTGGTATAAAATTTCTTTAATTTATCGTTGCTGCCATTCCAGCTCTCGTGAAGCCGTTCCTCGAGTGAAATAGCAGGTTCCATATTAGGATCGAAATAGTACCACTTGTCGCTGATCTTAACCTCAAGCGCATAGTGATGGGGAAAACCAACTTTTCGGTAAGTAATATTTTTTCTCCTTAAGATCTCCATCATCACGATTGCTTGTTGTGAGCATGCGGCATAACTATTTTCCATGATCCTTTCAGGATCCACTTTTGAAGCAAGTCCGTTCCCAAAAACTTTTTCACCAACAGCAGCGATCCAGTTTTCACTTAAAGTATAATGTGAAAAGCCATGGTAAAAGCGAGATGAAATGATATAAGCCAGTAAGGCGGTATATTTTTCTGAATAAATTGGTATTTGCTTTAAACCAGCTTCCGCCTCAACATACTTGTCCAGTTTGTCGATCGAGTTGATACAGCTAAGCCGTGGATCATAACGCTCTACCTTATTATAAACAGGCCGCTCATTAATATCCATTCTAATAAAGTTGGGAATTATTAGCAATACAGAGAGCGAGATGAGTAAAATTTTGGTTTTCATAGTGAATCTTTAATGCCGGGAAATAAAGCTATTATTTGTAAATAATACAAATCACGTAAGGGAGAAAACGAATATTATAAATAAATATTGTGTGGGGAGGGAAGTTTAAGAGGTTTCAAAGGTTCAAAGGTTCAAAGGTTCAAAGCTTCAAAGCTTCAAAGGTTCAAAGGTTCAAAACTTTACAAAAGTTGATACACAAATATACAGCCTCTTAAACCTTTTAAACCTCTTAAACCCTTACAAGTATTTATCACCCTTATTGCGTTTGATTTCAGCAACATATTGTTTGATCTCCTGTTCTTTCTCTTTTTTACAAATAAGCAACACATCTTTGGTATCTACAATTACAAAATCCTCGAGGCCCTGTAATACAACCAGTTTTTTATTTTCTGCGTGAACCATATTTTTTGTAGCATCAATGATCACAACGTTATCACCGGCCACGGCATTTTCCAGGTAGTCTTTTTCGATGGTTTCGTAGGCGCGGGCCCAGGTTCCAAGATCACTCCATCCTAATGAAGAGGGGATCACGTACACGTTATCAGCTTTTTCCATGATGCCATAATCAATTGAAATATTAACACACTGCGGGTAGATCCTTTCTATGGCTGCTGTTTCATTTTCTGTATTGAACGCTTCATTTTCTGAATCGAAAACATCATGTATTTCCGGCAATAATTTTTCAAAAGCGGCAATAATATTTTTTACTTCCCATACAAAGATGCCGGCATTCCATAGAAAATCGCCGCTGGCTACAAAAGTTTTAGCCAGTTCACTGTCGGGCTTTTCTGTGAAGGTTTTTACTTTATAAACATTCTCGCCTACAGCGAAGGGTTCATACTGGATGTACCCGTAACCGGTATTTGGGTTGGTAGGCTTAACGCCCAGTGTAAGCAAGGCTTTGATATTGGAAGTAAAATGCAGGGCATCTTCACAGATCTTAATAAAAGAAGGAACATCAGTTATCAGGTGATCTGCCGGCGCACAAATAAGATTCGCCTCGGGATTTAGCTGGCGCAATTTGTAAGAAATATATGCAACACAAGGCGCTGTGTTTTTTCGTGAGGGTTCGCACAAAATATTGGCAACATCCAACAGTGGTAATTGTTTTATAACAATGTCTTTATAAATGTCTGAGGTTACTATGTAAATATTCTCAAGTGGGATAAATTGGGCAAACCGGTCGAAGGTGGATTGGATAAGCGTTCTGCCAGTATTTAAAATATCAAGGAACTGTTTGGGAAAATCCGTCCTGCTCATTGGCCAAAATCTGCTTCCAATCCCTCCAGCCATAATGGCTACGTAATGATTCTTATTCATAAATGCACCTGTATTTTTTATTACAGTTCCTATTTTGTCAGGCTGAGCCTGACATTAATTTTAAATGATTCCTTCTCTTATAAGATCATGCAAATGTATGATCCCGGCATAGCGGCCATTTTCTGTTACCAGCAACTGGTTGATATTTTTGTTTCGCATTATTTCAAGCGCCTCTGCTGCCAGTGCATCCGATGCAATCGTTTTCGGATCTACGCTCATGATATCTTTCGCCTGTAAAATATTTACCGTGTCATTTTTTTCAAGCATTCTTCTCAAATCACCATCGGTTATTACGCCGGCGATTTCATTATTTTCATTTACTACTGCCGCAGCACCCAACCTGTTTTTTGTGATTTCCACGATCACTTCCTTAATAGTAGCAGTTTGCTTTACCGAAGGTTTTTGGTTGTGAATGATGAGGTCGGATACACGCAGGTATAATTTTTTGCCCAATGTTCCGCCGGGATGAAACTTTGCAAAATCATCACTGTTGAATCCCTTTAGTTCCATCAGGCAAACAGCTAAGGCATCGCCCATTACCATTTGTGCAGTTGTACTTGTTGTTGGTGCAAGATTGTTAGGACAGGCTTCCTGCAACACAGTTGTGTTCAGTAAAATATTACAATGCTTTGCCAGAAATGATTGCGTGTTTCCAACCATACCGATCAATGTATTTCCAAAATTTTTAATAAGGGGAACCAACAGTTTAATTTCCGGGCTATCCCCACTTTTGCTGATTAAAAGCAGGATATCGTCTTTTTGGATCATACCCAGGTCTCCATGTATAGCATCTGCAGCATGCATGAACATTGAAGCCGTTCCGGTACTATTTAGCGTAGCAACAATCTTTTGTGCTATGATGGCACTTTTGCCAATTCCACTCACCACCAGCCTTCCCTTACCATAGGCAATTTGCTCCACAGACTTTACAAAATCTGCATCTATAAAGGGTTTTAAATCAGTTATGGATGCAGCCTGTAACTCTAAAGTGCGTAGTGCAACCGGTATGATGATATCGCTGTTCATTATCGAGCCGCAAACCTACTTTAATTAAGGCAGAATGCAAAGAATAGGTGGCAAGCGTACAGCAGGGCTTTGCTTTTTAGACTTTAAAAATTCCTGCTTTGAAGAAAATATGTTATCTTAATAAACAATAGCAGCAGGTTCAAAAATTCTGTTAATATCTCTTAATAGTTTCGATATTGTTTTTAATTGCGCCTGCATTCAACTAAATTCGCAACCCCAAATCAAAAAACTACGAATCGTGATTGAAGGAACAACTCCTTAGTGAGAAAATTTTTAATATGGCTACCAAAAAAGCAACTTCTAATACTACCAAAAAAACTGCCGGTAAAAGCCCCGCAGTAAAACATTCAGATCCATCAATTTTAGATACGCTTTCTACACAATTGCAAAACCAATTTGGTTTCGATGAATTCAAGGGCCCGCAGGAAGAGATTATCAAAACACTTTTGAGCGGCCGGGATACTTTTGTTATCATGCCTACAGGCGGTGGTAAGAGCCTTTGCTACCAGCTTCCTGCAATGATCAGCAAGGGTGTTGCGATCATCGTATCTCCCCTGATCGCACTGATGAAAAACCAGGTTGACCTGGTGCGGAGTTATAGCAGCAAGGATGATGTGGCCCATTTTTTAAACAGCAGTTTAAATAAAGGGCAACAGAAGGCCGTTAAAGATGATCTTGTATCCGGTAAAACAAAAATGCTTTATGTAGCACCTGAAACACTAACGAGAGAAGATAATATTGAATTTTTTAAATCGATTGAGATATCTTTTTTTGCTGTTGATGAGGCACATTGTATTTCAGAATGGGGGCATGATTTCAGGCCTGAATACCGCCGCCTGAAAGAAGTAATGGACCAGATAAATCCTGATATACCTATCATTGGACTAACAGCTACGGCTACTCCAAAAGTTCAGAGTGATATCCTGAAGAACCTGGGCCTTCGTAAACCTGCCGTATTTATCTCTTCTTTTAACAGGCCGAATTTGTATTATGAAATTCAACCAAAGATAAACCTGGATCAAACAAATAAAAGTATTGTTCGGTTTATCCAGCTACACAAAAATAAAAGTGGCATCATCTATACGCTTAACAGGAAAACAACAGAAGAGCTTGCAAGCATGCTTGTCGCGAACGGCATTAAAGCAGTTGCTTATCATGCAGGCCTGGACGGTAAATTGAGAGCAGAACGCCAGGACCAGTTTTTAAATGAAGACGTACACGTGATCGTGGCAACCATCGCCTTCGGAATGGGTATTGACAAACCGGATGTGCGGTTTGTAATTCATTATAATATTCCTAAATCCATTGAGAATTATTACCAGGAAACAGGCAGGGCCGGCCGCGATGGCATGGAAGGAAAATGTATTTTATATTATTCGCATAAAGATGTGGCCAAGCTTGAACACTTAATGCGTGACAAACCACTAAGTGAAAGGGAAGTAGGTGCCCAGCTTATTAACGAAACCGTTTCATATGCAGAAAGCAGTATCTGCAGGCGTAAGACGTTGTTGTATTATTTTGGCGAGCCTTATGATGACAGTGAAAGCTGCGGCCATTGTGATAACTGTTTAAGTCCCAGGGAGCAAATAGAGGCGAAGGATAGTGTTGTTACTGTTTTAAATGCAGTTAAAGCATTGGGAGAACATTTCACAATTGAATACCTTATACTCATCCTAACAGGAAGGGCTACCCCACAAGTTCAAATGTACAGGCACGATGCACTGGATGTTTTTGCAAGCGGCAATGACAAAGAAGTTCATTACTGGAGCAGCCTTATCAGGCAAATGTTACTCAATGACCTGCTCGAAAAAGACATTGTTGAATACGGCGTTTTAAAGTTTACCAAAAAAGGAACCGCCTTTTTGAAAAAACCAACTTCATTTAAGATCATACTGAATAATTTATTTGAAGAAGCAAATGCTGATGATGAAGAAAGCGAATCAACGGAAGCCGGCGGAACTGTTGCAGATGAAAAATTGTTGGAGTTGTTGAAGGAACTGCGTAAAAAAGTTGCTAAAGAAAAAAATCTTCCGCCGTTTGTAATATTCCTTGAAAGTTCTTTGGAGGATATGGCAACCATGTTCCCAACTTCCATGGCCGAGCTGGAAAAGATAAGTGGCGTAAGTAAGGGTAAGGCTTTACGTTATGGAAAGCCATTCCTGGATGTAATTACCAGTTACGTTGAAGAGAATGATGTTATCAGGCCGGATGATTTTGTAATGAAGAGTGTAGTAAACAGGAACAATAATAAGATCTTTATTATTCAAAATGTAGATAAGAAGATACCGCTTGAAACCATTGCAAAGAACAAGGACCTAAAGATTGATGAATTACTGGAAGAAATGGAAACCATCGTTGCAAGTGGCACCAAACTTAATTTAAATTATGCCATCAACGATATGGTAGATCAATACGAACAGGAGGAGATCATTGATTACTTTAAGAGTTGTGAAACTTCTTCTTTACAGGTTGCACAGGAAGAACTGGCAGACAGTAATTTTAACTGGGAGCAATTGAAGCTGATGCGGATTAAGTTTTTATGTGAGTTTGGGAATTGATACGAGATACGGGATGCTGGATATGGGATGCTGGATACGGGATACGGGATGCTGGATACGGGATGCTGGATACGGGATGCTGGATACTGATAGCTGTATTTAATTCTACTCTTTTCTTCTTTTTTGAAGATTAAGGTTTAAATATTCTGTTTTTTACCTCAAATCCCCTTATTTTTGCTGCCCCGAAAGGGATTATATCGAAAGATATGTTGGTGCGGTAGCTCAGTTGGTAGAGCAAAGGACTGAAAATCCTTGTGTCGCCGGTTCAATCCCGGCCCACACCACGCTTTAAAAATTCCTCAGCAGAAATGTTGGGGTTTTTTTGTTATTGGAATTGACGATAAGTGCCCGGTCAATATCTTTCGCTTACATGGTTGCAAATCTATTTTGCGGACTCGAATAAAAAAACCCTTCGAAAGAAGGGTTGCTATATTTACAGGTGCGTATTTAATTTTATCTAATGAAAATAGGTGTTATCCATAGATCAGCAACGGCAAATAATAGCACGCCTATAACGTAATAACCATGCCATAGATTGTCTTGTGTATAAGAAACCGATAATATATGCGGTAAATTATAATTTATCCCGCTATTTTGTAAAAGCACTCGTTGCCTCATTGCCATCTTCCGCCACTATCCTTAGATAATATTGGCCTGCAGCTAACTTCCCAACAGGTATCGTTATAGTACTAACTGGTTGAGCAATAAATTCTTTTTGCTTGGCCATGATGGCGCCAATACTGTTTACAATAATAATTTGTACTAACTGGCCTTTTTGAATATTGATCTCAGCGGTTAACCCCGACCCACCATTATTAATAAACAGTTTTGAGATAACAAGCGTTTTACCCGGACTAATAACACTGATGGTATTGGAAAAAGACTGGCGGCCACTTTCATTGATCCTCAAACGGTAAAAACTTTTGCCTGCTAATGGCGTACGATCTATGGTAGCGTAGTCTGAGGACTGACGCCCCTCAGCAATAGTTTGCGAAAAAATACTTTCGAAAGATTGCGCATCCGGACTTCTTTGTAATTCGAAATTTGTGTTGGGCACTTGTTGCTCTGTGTGCCAGTTAATGGATACTGTATTGTTTCTTGGTTGGGCATTAAAACTCGTTAACTGCAAGGCCACGGGCCCGCTTAAACCAAAAATGTGAAAATCCCGAACCCTTTGGAAAAGAAGATCATGTCCGGCATCATTCAAATGAACCGGGCTTGTTGGCGAGCGATATTCGTCTTTTAGCATATTAAGCCCATCAGTGGTTGCAAGCCCATTCCAAAAATTGATTGCGAAAGGACCGAAAGAAAAATTTACTGAATCTATTAAAGACACGAGACTATCCCGATGACTCTGGTCAAGGTCATTCCTTGGTTGAGGAGTACTTATATAACACCGTGCGGTTCCCTGGTTGAAAATAGTAGAGGACATCAATCGTAAATTACTGATCATCTCATGCTTCGAGTACCCGTAGTTGATATCATTGCTGGGAAGGCTTATGATAACGACGTCCGGATTAAAACTCAGGGCTTTTGTTACATTGTAATCCATATCGGGCAGCGGCCGTCCCGGAGGAGGAACAAAGCCATCCGGCATTTCCTGGTAAGTATCGTAAGCGGGAAAGGCAATATTGTAAAATATTGTGTCGAGCCCATCCGTTGCATTTTGGTTATAAAAGGTTTCTAATTTGCCTGCCCATGAATTTGAGTAGGTAGAGGCGCCAACTCCATAGGCCGTGGACGATCCCATGATCACAACCTTAACTTGTGAAAATACAAATTGGGAGATACATAATAGAAACAGCAAAGCGATTGCGAATTTTGATTTCATTGTGGTGTGGTTAGCTGAAGAAGTAAAATTGTTCGTTCGTACCAAATGCAAAAGCCGTACTCAAAATTGATGCGAATGAAAAAAAACGTGAAAAGTTATGAACAAACTTTGTGTATGCTATTCTATCAGTACATTATATATACAATATTTCAACGGAGTCGAACTTCGCTTAAAAGATATCTTCTTTGGCGCAGGATCGTAGTAAAAATGGGGATTGATATCCACAACTTCCGGTTCCTGCTAACCATTTGCTTTTTAATAATGACCGAAGATGAATTAAACCCGGTCATAAAAAAGCATTGCTAGATCTTGCATGAATAACAATCATTAAAATCACGATCATGTCAAACATCAAGACGAAAATGGACGAATGGGAAGTTCGCGACCTGGAGGATAATTCTACCATCAGCATTTACGTAGAACACAATACCGAGATGGGTAACCGGTCACTGCCAGGCATACAGGTTTGGTCAGGTGGGAATATTGTAAATTTTGAACCGCTGCATGTGGAAAGATGGGCTTATGCAGCTAAGAAAACAAATCAACCCGAATACCTAATCGCAGATAGTAGCTGGATGGTATATGAAGATACTTATGTAAAATATTATTTAGTAACGGGCGAAAAGTTAAGAGCGAAGGTGGCAGTGAAGGTGAGAAGTAAGGATAAGGAGATTGTAAGGGAATATGAGTTGCCATTTGTATTGGAAGACTAAGTGGTTTCTGGTTTCTAGTTTCTGGTTGCTGGTTGCTGGCTTCTCGTTTCTGGTTTCTGGTTTCTCGTTTTGAGTTTATTAATTATGAAAGGTAGCCGGAAATCAGCAGCACTGTATTTTCGTTGAAACTATCCTGGATAACGGACGCTCAACGACAAACGAGAAACCAGAAACATTTGTATTCCGTATTTTTGTTTTATGCCAACGCTCACAATCAGTACAATACAAACCAGTCTGCACTGGGAAAATAAGAGGGCCAACCTGGAAATGCTGGAGGAAAAAATAAATAACCTTCGTCAAAAAACAGAGTTAGTCATACTTCCCGAAATGTTCACAACAGGGTTTAGTATGAACACGATCGATCTTGCTGAAACGATGGATGGCGAAACCATTGAATGGATGAAACGCCTCAGTGCCGAAAACCGGTTGATCCTTACCGGTAGTCTAATAATTGAAGAACAGGGAAAATATTTCAACCGCCTTGTCTGGATCCTGCCAAATGGAGAAATGGGGTATTATGATAAAAGGCACTTGTTTGCTTACTCAAAAGAAAACCAATTTTACCAGCCCGGTGAAAAGCGTTTAATCTGTTCCGTTAAAGGCTGGAAGCTCAACATGCAGATCTGTTATGATCTGCGTTTCCCCGTGTGGGCGAGGCAAGCGTCAAAAATTAATGGAGCTGAAGAAACTGAGCCTGAATATGATATCCTGGTCTATGTCGCCAATTGGCCCGAACGCAGAAGCCATGCCTGGAAAACCCTTCTTTGTGCAAGAGCCATCGAAAATCAATGTTATGTTATTGGTGTTAACAGGGTTGGAAAAGATGGAAATGATATCTATTATAGCGGCAATAGTTTACTGATAGACCCATTGGGAGAAGTGCTTTATCATATGGCAGATGAGGAGGACATTTTCACGCTCACACTGCAAAAGGAAAAACTCGTGGAGGCAAGAAAAAAGTTTCCGTTTTTAAAAGACGCTGATGGGTTTCGGATTGAGCTGTGAGCTGCGTTTGGCGTAGCAAGATAAGATAGCCTCCGAAGATTTTTCCATGCTCCTGTAACAATCTACCGGTTGCCGTTTCCCGGTTCCCGATTCCCGGTTCGCCCTATGATTTCCTTTGCAACCTTCATTTTCTTATCATAACTATTTATAAGCCCATCATAGCTTGTACCGACATAAATATCCGGAACCACGCCCGTTCCTTTTTGTGAAACATGGTTGTATTGCACCAGCCTGAACAATGGAAGACGTACTGTTAACCTTGTATTCGGAAGGATGATATCCGGGATCATAATACCATTATTGCCATACCAGCCGCCTCCTGTTTCCTCACCAATTAATGTGATTCCCTCCTGCCCTTTGATGGTATTACAGAATAATGATGCAGCAGAGAAAGTAGGCCCGCTTGTCAGCACGTACAGGTTGCCGTTATAATGATTTTCCTTTTTGGGTTTAAAAAATTTCTTTTCGAGGTATGCAATGTGATAGAAACCGTCTTTCTTTTTCTTAGTGATGAAAAACAACTCGATATTATTAAAAAATTTGCCTTTTATATATCTTGTATAAGGTTTAAGTGTTTTGGAAACAGAAAATAAACTATCTGCAACTTTAAATGGCTTTCGGCTGATGTAGCTGGCCAGTAATGTTGACATTGCAACCCTGCCGCCTCCATTGAGGCGAATATCCAGGATAAGGTTCCTTATATTTTTCTCATTCAATTCTGTGAATGATTCTCTGAAAAACCTTCTCAACCTTCCTTTGGCAAAGGTATTCAGCGTCATCACCGCAAAAGTTCCACTGCTATCTATTACAAGCGACCGGTTGTATAATTGTTTTTTTCTCCGCGGGAATTTTTTTCGTTCCTTTTTTGCTATTACTTTTTTTTGAAGGGAATCTTTTTGCGGTTCATAAGCAGCAAGGTCGGTTGCTTTGGTATTTCCCAAACTGTCCAGGTAAGTAATGCGGTATTTTTTGCTGAGCCCAAAAATGTTCCTGTGATAGTATGGAAAATTTGCACTCATTCTTATATAATTGATGGTATTGGCATCACCATCCTGCGGTAGGTAGTCAAACATTTCCCTGATAAGTTCATTGGTGGATAATCCATTGACGGAAGTAATTATTGTCCCTTTTTTTATAATGCTATCATTCTTATTAAGGTTTATCATTGTCAACATAGTATCATTCCAAACCTTCATGTACAATGGAAATGAAGGAAAGACTTTGTTCTTAACCCAGTTAACATATGATTTACTTGCCCCAACACTGGTATGGCCGCATTTTATTTTATCAACCAGGGGTGCAAGGATGCGCCAGGCAAATTGTTGCTCTGTCATGCTATCCTGTATGGCATCATAGTATTTGGCGAAGTACATATCCATACTATCTTTTGATGTGTACCAATACAGGGAAGGGTGTTTAGTTTCGAGTATGTGTTTTAAAAGAAGATAGTCTTGTTGAATTGTACTGCGATCATATTTTTTTGTTGGCGAATAATTTTTTCTGCTTGCAGTACAGGAAAAAAATAAAATAGAAGTGATGAATAAAACTGCAACAAAAAATCTGGCCATATGGGGTTTAGGGAATACGCAATGAAATTAAAGATAATTGCGTAAATAGTGTCTGCTGATGCTGAAATCTTTGGAGTATTAACTTTTCTTACCGCTTTTGTGAACAAAAACATCATTGAGACCAATTTTTTTATAATCACCATTTACAACAGAAACACAGCAATTGCCGATTTGCGATTGCCGATTTGCGATTCCTGATTCCCGTTTCCCGTTTGCCAATTCAGGCTTCCCTACTGCCGATTGCAGCCCCCAATGTCGACATTGTATGTAAAACATTTTGCATAATGAGCTGAATTTGTTCATCTTTTTTTTGCATGCTGGTTATGACGGCGTTCAGTAATTCTTTTTCAAACAGGGGTTGAAAAAATTTATCATGGTTTCCCGCATTTGCAGAAGAGGTAGAGGCAGTTTGTTGTGGATCCGTAAACAATTGTTCAACCGGAACATCAAGCCCGAGGGAAAGATCCTCGAGCTGGCTCAATGTAACATCGGTAAGGTCATTTTCAATATTACTGATCGCTGCTTCCGACAGTTCAAGCGAGAAAGCGAGCTCCTTTTGCTTAATGCCTTTGAGGTTTCTCCACTTGCGGATGTTTCCGCCAATCTTTACTTTATACTCTTTACTTATGTAATTTTTACTTTTCATGATGCTGAGAATTAAAAAGTAAACTTAATAAATCCTATGGCAAACTAAAATGAATTTACCCCACTAATTCAGGAGAAAAGCCTCCTGGTTTTTTGATCACTTCCTCCTTATTTTATGGCTAAATAAACTTCATCCCTGGCTGAATAATGTTTAGTCATAAAATTAGGTGTTCGATTTTTCTTGATCCAATTTTGAATTATCAATCACTGTTATGATAAAGAGCTTTTTATATTTTATATACCTGCTGATCATATCGTTTTCGGCAAAGGCGCAAACGGACAGGCAAATAAGTATCCGAACCGAGGAAGGCATAATGACTGTTTCAAAAACGGATGCTGGTAAAGATGTTATCGTAATTAGTATATCATGCTGGGATAAAATGGTAGCCGGGACAAAATATTGTTCCAGCAATTTATCAAACGGGATAAATAAAAAAGTTTGTATTCAAATAACAGATAAGAAACATGGCCAGTGCCGCCAGGGGATCGGTTTTGGCTGCAGCATTTTTGATTGCCCGGCTGTGCCGGATGACTTACCAAATAAGGTGGATAATGAAAACAGGATATGCGCCATCACGATTAAAAAAATCAAAGCTGCTGTGAAAATTATCTTTGAAGATAAGGTTAATTGGAAAAGCCTTGAGCACACAAGTGATTGTGATGATGATTAAATAATATAATAAAATTCAGCGTATGAAAAAGTGGAGCAAGATCATTGTGGCGGTAATATTTATGGCAATCAGTTCGCCACTGCATGCACAAAATTATTTTCGGGGGGAACAAACCGTGATACAACCTTTGCAGGTGATGATCGATAATTACACAGCGATCAACCTGGTAAAAGACGTTGCAAACGATCCCAACGCCAACCGCTTTGATAAATACAATCCTTATACATTCCTGCAGTTGATCTATGATTCTTACAGAAAAGATTACCAGGTACTTTTTCAAACCAATTTTTCCGGCAAGATCCTGTTTCTCGCCTACAGCAATAATCTATCGGCAATATTTAATAATAGGGAAAAGCCTTTCAATGTTTTTGCAAATTGTATCAGGGATGTTAATGACCATCTTTCACCTGTTCAAAATATGGAAGCTGCTATCAAATGTATAATTGACAGGTTGAATTATTGTAGTGAATAGGTATGGCAAATGGCAATTGGCGGTCGATGTAACCCTGTCGGCGTTGCAAAACTTGCCCAACGGCGGTAAGCTACTGAAGGGTAGAATAATCTTCAAAATACCTTGCCCGGCTTGCAGCTTGTAGCTGGTCTATTGCGGCTATTTAAGATGATTCCATCCCTGCGCAATAAGCTCATGCTTATTACCGCCTCGTGTGATTATATTTTTCCCTTCACTTGCTTCTGTTATGTATCCAATGATGCTGACAGAAGGATTAGCTTTTATCTTTTCGTAATGAGATTGAGATACCGTGAATAACAGTTCATAATCTTCACCCCCACTTAATGCACAGGCGGTTGGATCCAACTCTAATTTATATGCAAAGTCTTTTGCTTCTTCATTAAAGGGAAGTTTGTCCTCGTACAAAACACAACCAACATTGCTTTGTTTACAAATGTGAAGCAGGTCACTGCTGAGGCCATCGCTGATATCGATCATACTCGTGGGCATGATTTCCACTTCGGCAAAATATTCTATAATGTCTTTTCTTGCCTCAGGTTTTAATAAACGTCCAACAATATATGCCTGTCCTTCAAGATCAGGCTGGGCGCCGGTTTCCTCGAAAATCTTTTTTTCTCTTTCAAGCAAGGTGAGTCCTAAAAAAGATCCACCTAATTCACCACTTACACAGATCAAGTCATTTACCTGCGCCGTGTTTCTTCTCACATAATTATCGGGCGCAACTTCTCCGATAGCTGTCACACTGATCACAAAACCCCGTTGCGATGTACTCGTGTCACCACCAATGAGATCTACCCCATAGGTTTCGCAAGCTGCATAAACGCCGGCATAAAACTCATCCAACGCTTCTACGCTAAAACGATTGCTGAATGCAAGGCTTAATACAATTTGTGTAGGGTTTGCATTCATGGCATATATATCACTAACGTTAACCACTACTGCTTTGTAACCAAGATGTTTCATTGGGGTATAAGAAAGATCAAAATGTATTCCTTCCAACAACAGGTCAGTTGTAACAACCGTTTGCCTGCCAAAATGATCGATCACTGCGGCATCGTCTCCTACAGATAAAATAGTAGATACATTTCTTGTTTCATTGTTTTTTGTGAGATGGTCAATTAAGCCAAATTCGCCGAAGGTTGATATTTCTGTTCTTTCTTGCATGATGCAAATTTAGTGAATGGGGAATTGTGAATGGTGAATGGTGAAATCTTTGGGGTTTCAATTTTTTCGTCAATTCCTCTTAAGGTTTCGATCAAAAAATAAAGACTTTACATTTTCACCATTGACTATTAACCTAACAACCCTCCGTTAATGATCTTCAGCAACTCCTCATGTATCTTTCCATTCGTTGCAACCAAATGCGGTTGATGTGGTGAGAAGTGATTGCCATCAAAATCTGTTACTTTACCAGCTGCTTCTTCCACGATCAGGAAACCTGCGGCGCTGTCCCATGCCTGTAGCTTGTGTTCATAAAATCCATCAAAGCGCCCGGCAGCAACCCAACACAGGTCAATGGCTGCGCTTCCAAGCCTGCGAACCGGAACGCCCTTGCGAATCAGTTTTTCAAAAACCTGCAGGGGGCCATTGGGTGAATCAAGGTAGGTATAGGGAAAGCCTGTAACAAGGCAGCTCTTTGACAGTTCTGACTTACTGCTCACCGTTATCTTCTTATCATTCAAAGTTGCGCCGCGGCCTTTTTCGGCAAAATAAAACTCATTCATCAAAGGGTTGAATACCGCACCCAATATCATTTCACCCGATTTTTCCAGGCCAATACTTACACAACAAATTGGAATTCCATTGGCAAAATTTACAGTTCCATCAATGGGATCGATGATCCATTTGTATTCGCTTTGGGATGGTATCTCACCTGTTTCTTCGCTTAAAATAAAATGATCCGGAAAATCTTTTTTTATTGTTTCAATGATTGCTTTTTCTGATGCATGATCGGCTTCTGTAACAAGATTGTTGATTCCTTCTTTATTCGACACCTTAAATTCACCATTAAAAAACTGGGTCAATTGATCAGCACCGGCTTTTACGGCATTTAGTAACGTTGCTTTTAACATGGCGCAAAGATAAGCGGCAATGAGCAACCGGGAAATGGCAATCATAACCATACCGACTGCAGCGACCTTCCCGGCGGTTGCAAAGCCCGACAGCGGTTAATCGCAATATGTGTTGCTGAATAGTAAATGGTGAAATCTTCGGGTCAATTATTATCTTGCAAGCATTAACCAGGTTTCAACTTAGAACCAAAGCTTATAGCTCTACTCACCATCACAACGCAAAATTATTTTGGATCTGTCCATCATCATCGTAAACTACAATGTAAAATACTTCCTGGAACAATGCCTATGTTCGGTGCTGAAGGCATCCAAAAATATTGAGGCAGAAACATTTGTAGTTGATAATAATTCTTCTGATGGCAGCAGGGAATACCTGGAATCAAAATTTCCGGAAGTTATTTTTAAATGGGGAAAGGAAAATGTAGGCTTTGCAAAAGCCAATAACAGTGTTTTATGCGAGGTAAAAGGTTCGCATGTTTTGTTTTTAAATCCTGATACAATTTTGCCGGAAGACTGTTTTGAAAAATGCCTCGCTTTTTTTAAGCTGCGTGAGAATTGCGGGGCGCTTGGAGTGAAAATGATCGACGGCTCGGGAAATTTTTTAAAAGAAAGCAAGCGTGCATTACCGTCTGCATCGGCATCATTTTATAAGATGATCGGACTGTCTGCAATCTTCCCTCACTCAAAAATATTTTCAAAATATTATGCAGGGGAATTACCTGAAGATAAAATAAATGCAGTGGATGTTTTGGCCGGTGCCTTTTTTATGGTAAATAAAAAATTGATTGATAAAACCGGCGGCTTCGACGAAAATTTTTTTATGTATGGTGAAGATATTGACCTGGCTTATCGCATACAAAAAGAAGGATTCAAAAATTATTATTTCCCCGATACCAGCATTGTACATTTTAAAGGTGAAAGCACGCGGAAGCAATCCAGGTTTTACATCCATCACTTTTACGGTGCTATGCATTTGTTTGTAAGAAAGCATTACAACAACAGCATGCATAAATATTTTATTGATACAGCTATAGGTATTAGTAAGTCACTGGGATATATAAAATTGTATTTGACTAGAGCATTTGGCCGCAAAACGATCAACAATAACGGGAACAGGGAGACGCTGGTTATTGCCAGCCAACCATATTTCAATGAAATGATACAATTAATTAAATACGCCGCAGATCCCGTGGTTATACAGGGAAGGATTGCCATAAATGATGACGATAAAGATACTGCAGAAGGAATGATCGATAATATTGAAAACATCATCACAAAAAACAGGACATCGAAAATTATTTTTTGTGAAGAGCCACTTAGCTTTAAAATGATGATCGGCATCATGCAACAGCTAAAAGGGAAAACAGGTTTTTTATTTCATGCAAAAAGAAGTGAAAGCATTGTAGGAAGTGATAATAAGAATGAGCAAGGTATCTTTATTGCAAAATGATATTTTATCGAAGAAGGAATGAAGGAAGCATGGAAAGCTTTTAACAAGCAATTTGTGTTGGCTTTTTTTATGACTCTTGTTCAGCAGTGTTTAAATTCCGGAGCCAATCAATAACAATACGTTCATTTAACCGAGGGATACTTCCTGTTGCTGCGAATTCAAATTTGTTTACATTTTCAATTTCTTTCTCCAAACAAAATCCTTCCTGCTTCACTGTATAAAATAAATTCTTTTCTTTTAAATAACCGGCAAGGTATTCCTGTTCTGTTTGGCCAGGTGTGGGAATCAATATTGCTCTTTGGTTTAACACTGCAAGATCCATTATAGTAGAATAACCGCATCTTGCAACCACGAGTTTTGATTCCTGGATCATTTTATTCAATGATGCTGCCGGGACATGGTTGTAAATTGTAACGTTCTTATTCACCGTTAGTAATTCATCCTTCGCCAAAGGCATGCCTCTTAAAAAGACAACAGAACCTTTTATTTGTTCCAGTTGGGGCAGTAAAACTTTTTCAAAAATACTTCTTTGCGGTTCGGGGCCGGAGATCATCAGCAAGAGGTCGATATTCTTTTCTACCTGGAGTTTTTCGCATCTTGATAAAATGCCGAGGTATTTCACGGGAGTTGCGGGCAATTTCCCCGGGTGGGATAATGCACCTGCCAGGTTATTTGTTCCTGCCCCATCAGCCACCCAGCAGTCATCAAATTTATTGATGTATTTATAATTTATTTTTTGAGCCAGTTTGTCTAAAACCTTATTACCCGTTTGTATAAAAAGCTGGTGGGTAATAAAAACACATGGAATTTTATTTGTATAAAAGCCAAAACGATTGTCCGAGATTACCCCATCTATTTCATGGTCGGCAATTATATGATTGAGCCATTCTTTTTCATATTTCATTACCGAAATTACCTTGGGGAACTGTGTGAACATTTTTAAAAAAAAGAAGGTTTTGCTGCTGCTGTAGCGGATCTTATAACCCTTTAGCCGTAAAATTACGCATGCTGGAAATTCTTTTTTGAGCAGGGAAGCAACCGGCCCTTCAGCAGCAATAATTACCTCTGCACCTGAGCTAATCAGCAGTTTTATGAGGGGTACGCAGCGTGTAGCATGGCCAAGCCCCCAATCGAGGGGAGCCAGCAATATTTTTTTTTTGTGGACTTTTTTGTTAATTTTTCCTACATTCATGAAAACAAGGCAATATTTATTTGTGAAAATAGTTTAATTTGGTAACCTGAAATATTATGAAAAGAAGTATCAAATTGCTATCCCTGTTTTTAATCGCTGTTTCGCTCATTGCAACAAGCTGTTCTTCTTCAAAAAGAAGTCAGAGCCATTGCGGTTGTGCAGGAATGATTGGTTATAAATAGATAAAAAAATTGTTCAAATTATGAACAAATCAAACCGCGATCTACTCGTATTATTTAAGCAGGAATTAATGACACCGCAGGCCATTGAGCATGAGGTTAGCTGGCTGCATGAATTACTTTTTACGGTGGAGCGTATGGAAAATTTTACCAGGGCCCATGAACTCATCGATCTAAATCGATACAAGATCACCAATAACGCTGTTGATATAAAGAAAAACATCAGGAGGAAAAAAGACCAGCCCTTTGTCTTTTTAAATAATAAGAATTAACATTGAAGCGTACCTGCTTCCCAGTTCCCTTTTTATAAAAGTATTTCACGATTTTGCAGTAAAATAATTGCAAGAAGAATCATGCCTGTTTACCCTTCTCAATTCAGTTCATAAGTTATACCAATTAGAAATTTATACTTGTTTGTCAGCAGTTCTAATAAAAGAAAATTTAAGTTCTTGGTAGATGACATAAGTGACAAATCGGTGCATTTGCGATCCGTGTAAACCACGGAGGTAAAAGAGGTTTGCACGGAGTTTCACAGAGTATTCCAACCAATCAATGAACTTGATACTTACTGAAGTTACACCTCCCTTACCTCTGTGAAAAAAGTCCGCGAGGTCTGTGGTTAGCAAATTCCCCTAAGAATTTGAATTTCAAATCATGACCCAAAAATGGTCAATAAAAAGCTCTCTGGCAAAATCAATCGTATTCAAGCATTTGATGCATGTGTTATTAGCAGCCTGCCAACCTAATTGGTATTTGATACGATTACCGTGTAGTGAATCAGGAAGATTAAATTAATTTCCCCAGCGCATCTTTCAATTTGCTGAATACATCCTCAATATCTTCTACTTTACAGCAGCCTACGCTCAGCCTGTACCAGTTGCTTTCCCTTCCTGCACCAAAAAATCCAAATGGCACCAATGCAAGTTTTGCTTCATCAAGAATATAAGCAGTAACTGCAGCCTGGTCTTCCAATACTTCTCCGGAACTGGTTTGTTTTCCAACAAGATCAATCTGTACAGTCAAGTAAATGGCTGCCTGCGGTATAATAGCATCAACAGAAAATCCCTCTGACTTTAATTGTTTAAATCCTTCATATAATCTTTGCAGCCTTGTTTCCACTCCTTTTTTAAAACCGGTAAGGTATTCATGAACCTCTGATTCGTTCGATAAAAACTTCGCTACTGCTTTTTGTTCAGCCATCGGTGCCCATGATCCTATATGGCTGTTCAAAGAACGCATTTTCACAATGAGTTCTGCAGGGCCCATCGACCATCCCACACGTACACCCGTAGACGCAAAAGCCTTGCTGATGCCATCAATGAAAACCGTATAGTCTTTCATCTTTGGCCGTAGGGAAACCGGGTTATAATGTTGCGTTTCACCAAAGGTGAGGGTCCAGTAAATCTGGTCGTACATCAGGTATAATTTCTTCTCGCCATCAGCCCGGGTTTCATTCTCTGCAATCACCAGATCACAAATGGCTTCCAGTTCTTCTTTAGAAAAAACAGTCCCTGTGGGATTTAATGGGGAACAAAGTGCCAGCAAACTGGCTCCTTTTATATGCGGTTCAATCTGCGCTGCTGTGGGCATGAAATTATTTTCCTTGGTCGCTTCTATAACAATATGCTCAGCATCGGTAAAATGTGCATAGTGATTATTGTTCCAGCTTGGCACAGGGTAAATCACTTTGTCTCCTTTATCAACAATACTCCGGAAAATCGAATAAATGAGCGGGCGCCCACCACATGAAATCAGGATCTCAAGCGGTGTATAACTAATGCCTTCATTTTTTTCGATGAAATCTGCTACCGCTTTGCGAAGGTCAAGTTCACCTTCAGCAGCGGGATAGGTTGTATAACCTTCATTGTAAGCTTGAATGATCTCCTTTTGCAATCCGTGTGGAATTGGAAACTCAGATGAATCAAAATCGCCGATCGTGTAATTATAAATATGTTCACCAGCTTTGATCTTTTCTTTGATCGTAGCACCAAGCCGAACAATTTCGGAAGCAATAAGCGTTTCTGCCAGTACACTTAATTTAAGTTTGCCCATATATGGTAAATGATTAAAGCATTAGGGATATCGGCAAAAGTATAGGTTAGCATCAGGAAAACAAAAAAGTTATCGGGGTATTCGCAGTACAAAGGCTGAAAGATTTTTTTTAACGGCTGGGAAATTTGGGTAAGCACTGTTCAATATCTTCCGGATAATTTGGATAAAAGGCAGTTTATTTGCGAATTGTTTAATAAAAGCGGACTAAAATAGTACAAGAATATTATATTTACTTACTAAAACAGCATTTTATTGAGGATTTGCGTCCTTACAACTGAAATTGCACAAATGTAGAATTGCTTATTTAGCTTTGCAGCTTTCTTAGCTCATGGAATCTCTAAAAGCCTGCAGTTGCGCTCTTCGTGAGGCAAATTAAAAGGTAGAGACTCATAGGTTTTGATAATATTTTTTAAGCGTTCATTTCACCCAGAAGCTTAGTTATTAGTTATAAAATATGTTCAATTTAATACTCTTTGGCCCGCCGGGCAGTGGAAAAGGTACGCAAAGCGAAAAACTGATTGACAGGTACGGATTAAAACATCTTAGTACGGGAGATTTGCTTCGCTCGGAAATTGCCCAGCACACTGCGTTGGGCATGGAGGCCAAGAGCCTTATGGACAAGGGCCAGCTTGTACCCGATGAAGTGGTGATCGGCATGATCAGTTCGGCGGTTGATCACTATCCAAAAGCTAAAGGATTTTTGTTTGATGGGTTTCCCCGTACTTCTGCACAGGCCGAGGCACTTGATAAATTACTTGAATTGAAGCATACATCCATAGGCGTTATGCTTGCACTGGATGTGAGCGAAGAAGAACTGGTAAGGCGCCTTTTAAAAAGGGGTGAAACCAGTGGAAGAAGTGATGATAACAATGAGCAGGTTATTCGTGCCAGGATCGTGGAGTACCATAATAAAACAGCCGCTGTAGCAGATTATTATAAAAATTTCAATAAGGTGAAAATGGTACGCGGAGAAGGAACCATCGAAGAAATATTCAGAAGTTTATGCAAAGAAATAGACGTACGTATACAAACTACCGTCCCCCAATAACGCTTTTATGCAGGAGCAAAAATTAGCTTTTATAAAGAATGAAATGTTTTTATTGCTCAACAATCTTTCGGTTGATTCGAAAGCAAGCTGGGGCAAGATGAATGCACAACAAATGATTGAGCATGTAGCAGATTTTTTTGATGTGTCAACAGAAAGAATAAAATTCCCACTCATAACCCCGGAAGAACATTTACCAAAATACAAAGCCTTTCTTTACAGCGATAAAGAATTTAAAGAAAATACAAAAGCACCTGCTGAAGTATTGGGTGAAGAACCCTTGCCATTAAGAACTGCGAACGTAGAAGCTGCCGTTAGTAAGCTGAAAAAATCGGTAGATGATTTCTTCAAGTATTTTAAAGAAGATACCAACAAACTAACCATGCACCCCGCATTCGGATTACTCAATTTTGATGAGTGGATCATGTTGCATTATAAACACGTGATGCATCACTGGAAACAGTTTGGATTGATGAGCACATTATAACTATTTTTTCCGCTAATAATCAAAGTTTACATTAACAGTATCCCAGCGGTTTGCTGATACTTTTACATATTTGTCCGGGGGACTCATGTCCCGTCGGGGTCTGCCTTAGGCGACCCAGACGCCTAGAACCCATGTGTTTGATTCATCGGGGTCTCACGGCGAGTTTATAAATGTTA
>JBDSBG010000072.1:0-51912 GCA_039921685.1 Ferruginibacter sp. | reverse complement strand
TGCAGGAAAAACCACCCTTGCTCATATGCTAAGTAAGCACTTTAATGCAAGACTGATCCTGGAAGAATTCGCCGATAACCCTTTTCTCCCTAAATTTTATGAAAGCCCGGAGCAATACGCTTTCCCCCTCGAATTATTTTTTATGGCTGAAAGATATAAACAGCTAAAAGACCTTCTGCAGACAAAGGATATGTTTCAAACGATCACTATTTCAGACTACCTTTTTACCAAATGCCTTTTATTCGCAAAAGTAAATTTACCAGACGAAGAGTTCAGGCTTTATCAAAAGCTTTTTGATATCATCAATCCCCAGATCATACAACCGGAAATATTGATCTACCTGCATTGCCCGGTGAACAAGCTGCAGGAAAATATAAAAAAACGCAACCGGGCTTACGAGCAGGGCATCGCAAGTGACTACCTATTCTCCTTGCAGGAAACTTATACACAGTATATCAGGCAGCATAATATAAAAACGCTTTTCGTTGACGTTAGCAACGCAGATTTCCTGGGCAATGATAAGCATCTCAAAGTAGTTTTAGATGCGTTGGATAAAGAATATGACCAGGGCCAACATTATATTTCTCTTCCATAAAAGAACCGTTGCAGGGTTTCGAACTTTGGGAAAGTTTTTTTAACCCAAATGAATTTATCTTTGATTAAAAGCGATAATTTTTGTCAACAACAACCAGAAATAAAAATCCATACGCTCCATTAAAAATTCCCGAATTCAAAAATTTTATTGCCGGCCGTTTTATTTTTATCATGGGTCTTCGTATGACAGGCACCGTTATTGGCTGGTGGATGTACCTGTTGACCAACAGTGTACTTGCGTTGGGGTTCGTTGGACTGGCAGAAGTGATCCCCGCTCTTTCACTCGCACTATATGCGGGCCACCATATTGACAGGACAGAAAAAAGAAGTGTGTTGTTAAAATGCATAAGGCTGTACATTTTATGCATTATACTTTTCATCATCCTGTCAACAACATTTACAACATCTCATTTGCATCATTGGACCACTGCAGTTTTAATTTGTACTGTTATCGCTTTTACAGGTGCAATCCGCTCATTCTCGGGGCCTACATTTTCGGCTTTGATCTCGCAGGTTGTGCCAAAAGATATGTTACCATCTGCTGCTGCGATCAGTTCTGCCACCTGGCTTATCGGTTCCATCTGTGGCCATGCTGTTGCAGGCTTCCTGATCGCATTTTTGGGAATTAATCATACATTTTTTGTGATCCTGTGCTTTATCATCGCCGGGTATATTTTATTAAGCAGGCTTTCTGAAAAACCTGTTTTTGTGAAAGCCGCCACAAAGACATGGCAGAGTGTAAAGGAAGGCCTGGACTATGTTTTTAAAACAAAAGAACTGTTAGGTGCTTTGTCGCTTGATTTGTTTGCTGTATTATTTGGAGGTGCAGTTGCACTTGTTCCAGTATTTGCAAAAGATATTTTACATATAGGGCCAATTGGATTTGGATGGTTGAATGCTGCTGCAGATATTGGTTCCATCATTTCTGTTACATTTCTCACCGTGAGGCCATTGCATCATGACCAGGGCCGGATCTTATTTTATGCTGTGGCCGGGTTTGGAATTTGTATTATCTTTTTTGCATTGTCGAAAGTATTCTGGTTTTCTTTTGCTGCGTTACTTTTAAGTGGTTGCATGGATGGGGTAAGTGTAATCGTTAGAAGCACCATATTGCAATTAAAAACACCTGACGAGTTGAGGGGCAGGGTCATGTCGGTGAGCAGTATGTTTATCAATTCTTCCAATGAACTTGGCCAATTTGAGAGTGGAGTTGCCGCGAAGTTAATGGGCACCGTTACCTCTGTCGTTTTTGGAGGCTGTATGACGATTGGCGTTGTTATCTTTACGTGGTTTAAGGCACCGTCGTTGAAGAATATGGAATATTGAATGGGGAATGGTGAATGGTGAATAGTGAATGGTGAATGTGTGTTTGAAATCGAATTTCCTGCCCAGATCGTTTGTAAGGCCGATGTTTTAAATTTACAATTCAAATCGTTAAAAAATAGATATTATGCAACGAAGATCATTTATAAGGAACACGGGCCTTTCGATAGGTGCACTTGCATTTTTAAATTCAAAAGCTATGGCGGCCTTTCTTTCTGATCCTGAATTCAAAATAAAAATGCTGACGGACAGCATCGGCGTTTTTACAGAAAAAGGTGGTACCATTTTGTTCATGCTTAATAAAGAAGGGACAATCGTTGTGGATGCACAATTTCCCGACAGCGCACAACACCTCATTGATGATTTAAAGAAGAGGTCAACATTACCGTACAGGTTATTGATCAATACACATCATCACGGTGATCATACTGCAGGCAATATTGCATTTAAAAACCTGGTGCCACATGTATTGGCGCATGCAAACAGCAAAACAAACCAACAAACTGCTGCTGTAAAAAACAATAACGAAGACAAACAATTGTATCCTGATCAAACCTATACAGATATATGGTCGGAGAAGATCGGCAAAGAGGAAGTTGCATTGCATTATTTTGGTGCAGGCCATACCAATGGCGATAGTGTAGTTCAATTTAAGCATGCTAATATCATTCACATGGGAGACCTTGTATTCAACCGCAGGCATCCATTCGTTGACAGAACTGCAGGCGCCAATATCGCCAGCTGGATAAAAGTATTGGAAAAAACGACTTCAACATTTTCTAAAAAAACAACTTATGTATGTGGCCACGCAGGTGAAGGTCATGATATTGTGATCAGGCAAGATGATTTACTTGCATTCCGGGATTATTTGGGAAACGTATTAAAGTTTGTAAATGCAGAACTGGTAGCCGGAAAATCAAAAGAGGATATCTTAAAAGCAACATCCATTCCCGGCTCACCGGAATGGACGGGCGACGGAATTGACAGGCCATTGAAAGCGGCGTGGGAGGAATTGACCGCGGAATAGAAAGCCCCTCCTATCCTCCTCAAAGAAGCCCCTCCTATCCTCCCCGAAGGGGAGGGAAATGTTATAGATCGACGGCGAGATTGCGTTATGACAAAATATAACCCAATGATTTTCTTTCACGCAACATAAAAAAAGCATTTTTCAAACTTGGAACATTTAGAAAACTCTTCAAGCTTCAAAGGAATTTAAAATAATTGCAACATCTCTTGTTCAAAGTCTATCGAAATTAACAAATATTGATTTTGCAAGAGCCGAACGAAATTATTTACGAGTGATAACATCAGCCAGCCATGATTGCGAAAGAAAATTTAAAGTATTACAGACTTAAGTCCTACCCTTCCGGGAGGATTTAGGTGGGGCCTAAGTGGGGCTGCTAAGCTTCTCCAACACAAAATATACAATAGGGCAAAAGGTACTATTCTTCAACGTTAGTTGTTGCCGCTTTAAGATCACATCTTCGTCGGTATAAGGAAAGCGGGCGCAGTCTGAAGGGCGTACTTCATAGATGCTGCAATAATTATCGCTACCCAAAAATGGGCATGGCTTTGATCTAACAACATAGTCTCCTTCTGTATCCAGCGTGAGGTATTTTTCAATAAAATCACCTTCTTTCATTTTAAGGTGCTTCGAAATTCTTTTAAGGTCTGGGGTTTTAAAACGGGGAGAATAGTTTTTACAACAGGCTGCACAATCCAGGCAATTTATATTTTCAAATGCTTCTTCATGAAGACCAGGTAATTTTTTCAATACAGCATTCTTATCGGCCCGGTTTAAGAACTGTTTATACTTTTTTTGGTTGTCGGCCGATTTTTTTTGCCAGTTAGTGAGGATCTCTTCGCTCATTATTAACTATAATATTACGTATATGCGTTTGGTTGCCCGGGTTCTTGCATTAATGTTGACTATAAAAACTTTGTTTTATAATTGTTGGATTATAGAGCTTCCCCTTGTTCAAGAATATAAATTTCTTTAACAAGATAGGTAACGGGTGTTGACACATTACAGTTTAAAGTTTCAACAGGGTTATCACTGATTTCTTGAAAATGAAAAAAAACATGTTTTCCCAATTCTTTAAGTTGTGGTGATAATTCCTTCGTTTTAACTACATCGGTAAAAATGGCTCCATTGATGGTAACCGTGCTTCCGTATTGAGGCGTATCAGGGTTTAACGTAAGATCAATTAACCAATAATCTGTAGTCTCATTTGTATTACAGGTTTCTTTTGCAATGACAGTACCCCTGACATTTATAAAATCAAGGTTGACAGGATCCTTATTACAAGCCCCAAATAAAATAATCATTAAGCTACCCGCCAAAAGTATTGATTTCATAGATTTTGATTTAGAGGGTTCACTAATTTGGGTGAGTTGCTTACTGAAATGGCCCAGAATGTAATTTGAAGATAATTTTATTTCTGCTCATTTAAAACTTTTAAATACAAAAGCTGTTTGAATATTATAGTTATTCTTCATTTTTCCACAGGGCAAAACTAACAAACATATCGGTAAGGAATGTTGTTGTGTTTATCGTAATTTTGCGGCAATTAATCAACTACGTTTTTTTATTACTTTATGGCGTTGAATATTGCTGAAAAAGTAGAAGCGAGTCTGCCTGACGGTGGGCAGGTGACACAACGATGTTGAGCAAAGATCTAAAGCCGGTTAAAAAAAATCATATGAATCTCTTCGAAAAGCAACAACACGAATTTACACAAAGGCATATAGGTTCTAACGCAGAAGAAACAGCTGAAATGCTTGCTGCTATTGGGTTTTCTTCACTGGACGAACTGATAAATAACACAGTTCCCCCTTCGATCCGCCTGGAAGCAGCATTGAATACCGGTGGCCCCATCAGCGAATACGAATATTTAGCGGAGTTAAAGAAAACAGCCGCCTTAAATAAGGTTTGTAAGTCATATATCGGGCAGGGGTATTACAATACGATTGTACCAAGTGTGATCCTGCGGAATGTTTTTGAGAACCCGGGATGGTACACACAATACACGCCTTACCAGGCAGAAATTGCACAGGGCCGTTTGGAAAGCCTCCTTAATTTTCAAACCCTGGTGAGTGATATGACCGCACTTCCGATCGCCAATGCAAGTTTGCTGGACGAAGGCACAGCTGCTGCAGAGGCTATGGCCATGCTTTTCAACCATAAGAACAGGGATCATGAACATATTAAAGCACCAAAGTTTTTTGTTGACGAAAACCTGTTTGAGCAAACAAAAGATATTTTGATCACCCGGGCAAAACCCATAAAAGTGGAATTGGTTTTTGGGGATCATAAAAATGTAAACCTTGATGAAAGTTATTTTGGGGCCATCGTACAATATCCCGATAAAAATGGTTTGATCGCTGACTATAGAAAATTCATAAATGATTGCCATGCGGTGAACGCACAGGTTGTTATGGCGACAGATCTGCTTGCGCTGGCTTTACTAACGCCGCCGGGCGAACTTGGCGCCGATGTGGCTATCGGTAACGCACAAAGGCTTGGTGTTCCCATGGGATTTGGCGGCCCGCATGCTGCTTTTTTTGCAACAAAGGATGAATTCAAGCGGAACATCCCAGGGCGTATCATTGGCGTAAGCATGGATGCACAAGGCAATCGTTGCCTCCGTATGGCATTGCAAACACGTGAACAGCATATTCGCCGGGAAAAAGCAACCAGCAATATTTGTACTGCGCAGGCACTGCTTGCAAATATGTCGGCGATGTATGCGGTATATCATGGTGCATCAGGATTAAAAAATATTGCAAAGCGGATCAGTATACTAGCACAAACTTTAAGCAATGAATTATCACAGCTTGGTTTTGAAAATGAGAATGAATTTTATTTTGATACCATTAAGATAAAGGTTGACAATGTTAAGCCATTGCGTTCGGCAGCGGAAATGCGTGATATAAATTTTCACTACACAGAAGATAGTTTTTCCATCTCGCTTGATGAAACAACTACTCAACGCGATTTGCTGGACATCATCCATATTTTTGCGGCTACACAAGACAGTGATACTGCAGTTGCAAATTTTGATTCAGATAGTTTATTGCACAATATTCCATCCAACCTTACACGCTTAACACATTTCTTAACTCATCCTGTTTTCAATACACACAAGAGTGAAACAGAAATGATGCGTTATATCAAGTGTTTGGAAAACAAGGATCTTAGTTTAAATACTTCCATGATATCACTTGGAAGTTGTACGATGAAATTAAATGCGGCCACACAACTTATTCCGGTTAGCTGGCACGAGTTCAGTAATATCCACCCCTTTGCGCCGATGTATCAGTGGAGAGGCTACCAGCAGATAATCGCTGAGCTTGAGGATTGGTTGAGCAATATCACCGGCTTCGCCGCCACTTCTTTACAACCTAACAGTGGTGCACAGGGAGAATATGCGGGCTTGCTCACGATCAGCGCATATCATGCTGATAGAAAAGAATCGAATCGGAATATTATTTTAATTCCCATTTCTGCGCATGGAACAAACCCTGCGTCGGCGGTAATGGCGGGATTTAAAGTTGTTGTAACAAAATGTGATGAGCAAGGGAATATTGACGTAGATGACCTTAGAATGAATGCAGAAAAACATAAAGCAAATCTTGCCGGGTTGATGGTAACCTATCCAAGTACACATGGAGTATTTGAAGAAGGTATCAGGGAGATTTGCAAATTAATTCATGATAATGGCGGCCTCGTGTATATGGATGGTGCAAATATGAATGCGCAGGTTGGGTTAACCAGCCCCGGAAATATCGGTGCGGACGTATGTCATTTGAATTTGCATAAAACATTTGCTATTCCACATGGCGGCGGCGGACCAGGCATGGGACCTATTTGTGTGAATGAAAAGCTCGCTCCATATTTGCCGGGCCATGTTTCTCTGGATAATAATAAAAGTGCAATTCATGCAGTAAGTGCTGCTCCGTTTGGCAGTGCAAGTATTTTACTGATCAGCTACGCTTATATAAAAATGCTTGGTGCAGAAGGATTGAAAAAAAGTACAGAGTTCGCTATCTTAAATGCGAACTATATGAAGGCGAGATTGCATAATGATTACAAGATTTTATACACCGGCAAGAACGGGACCTGCGGGCATGAATTCATTGTTGACCTAAGGCCTTTCAAACAGAGTGCAGGAATAGAAGCAGAAGATGTTGCAAAACGTTTGATGGATTATAATTTTCATGCACCCACATTGAGCTTTCCGGTTGCTGGCACGATCATGATCGAACCAACAGAGAGTGAAGACAAATCAGAACTTGACAGGTTTTGTGATGCGATGTTGAGTATTCGGGCTGAGATAAGTGCCATCGAAAGCGAAAAAGCAGATAAACTTGACAACCCTTTAAAAAATGCGCCGCATACACAATTTGTAATTACTGCAAATGAATGGGAGCATCCTTATAGCAGGCAACAGGCGGCATATCCACTGGAATATGTAAAAGAAAATAAATTCTGGCCTTCTGTAAGCCGGGTTAACAATACTTATGGAGATCGCAATTTGATTTGTACTTGTGAGCCGGTGAGTGCGTATGTGGAGGAGAAGGTTTAGGAGTTTAGATTGGAGATCGAATATTCTGAGTAGGATTAGGTTGAATAAACGCATATCTTAATTTTTTTGATTTCCTGTGTCTCAATGCCGAAATGCATTTTCATGAAACACAGAGGCACAGAGGCACTGAGAAAAATAAGGTATGGCTATCATAGCAGCTTGTCAAGCAGAAGATTTACGAACATTCTACTTATCCTAATTTCTGTATTGGTTTGTTCGCTATCTCAGAGGTCTGTAAACGAATAACGAGTATCGAACATGGAATCAGAACAAGGACGTAAACACTGAACGATGCAATAACAGTCACTAAAAGAAAAAGCCCGGTAATCACCGGGCATTTTACTTTATAAAGTTCTCTGCTAATTATTGTTCTTTAGCTTGAGTGAGACGGGTAAATTCTGAGCCACTGAAGATTTTAGAAAGTTTGTTGTCGTTTGTTTTTTTCCATTCCGAGATATGGGTTTCAGAAACTATCCTCCAGAAATTCTTTGCTTTAAGATCTTCATAATCGGGAGATTTTACAAAGATCCCAACGATGGTATTTCTTTTTTTAAACTCGATCTTTACAGATTTTTTCGCCAGGTTATCTGGTTCCAAAAACTTTGTTATCATATCATTTATCATCTGAAAATTTTTTCAAATGTACGCTAAATAAGGCTTATAGCCGAATTTATTTTGAAAGAACCAACTCAGATCCGGTAACAAACTGCATTTATATTCATGCCTGCTCCTACCGAAGCAAATAGAATAATATCGCCTGGAAATAAAGAATGGCCATCAATTTTATTTTTCCTGATGGAATCAAACAGCGTGGGGACAGTTGCCACCGAACTATTTCCAAGTTTATTGATATTCATCGGCATAATCTCTTTTGCTACATTGTTGATTCCATATAATTTATACATCTCTTTTACAATTGCTTCATCCATTTTTTCATTTGCCTGGTGTATGATTATTTTTTTTACGTCTTTTATGTCAACGCCAGCAGAATCAATGCAGCACTTCATTGCAAGCGGTACATTTTTTATTGCATACTCATACACTTTTCTTCCCTTCATTTTAATATACCGAACACGTGGATCAGAATCGGGATAATTTGATTTACCTAAATTTATATAATCAACTTCGTCAATACAATGCGACTGCACGGAGCTTGCAAGGATGCCACTTTCATTTTCCTTTAACTCTTTCGTTTCGAGTACACAAGCTCCTGCACCATCAGAAAAGATCATGCTATCCCTGTCGTGAAAATCAATTACCCTGGACAAGGTTTCTGTACCGATCACCAGACATTTTTTTGCAATGCCAGCTTTAAAAAATGCATCTGCCTGGATGAGGCCTTGTATCCATCCCGGGCAGCCGAAAATAATATCATAGGGAACGCAATTGGGATTGTGAATTTTCAGCGCATGCTTAACACGGGATGCAATGGCGGGTACAATGTCAGTCTGGATGGTATGCTTTATCACATTACCGAAATTTTGTGCAACAATAATCTGGTCAAGTGTTTCCGGGTCGCAACCTGCGTCTTCAATTGCCGCCCTTGCTGCGAAAATTGCCATATCAGATGCTGTTGTAGATTCATCGGCATACCTGCGCTCCTCGATGCCTGTTATTTCCTGGAATTTTTTAGCAACTTCAGATACCTCCGCTCCAATCGGTTTGTTATCCCTTAAATAAAAATTATGAGCCGAGAAATCTTTGTTGGTTTTTACAATTGTGGGAATATAACTTCCAGTGCCCGTAATAACAGTTCGTTTCAAATGAATTTCTTTTATTATTAATAAACAAGACTTTACACACATCAAAAAATATACCCAAGCACAAAATCCGTTAACTGTGTAAGCAGCATGGGTTTAAACGTAGATATTTTTAACCAGCGTTTATAAAATCTTATAGAATGGCGCTTAAATTACAATAAAACTTTAAAAAGTTGGCGATAAAATAATCATTCTCCAAAATGATTTTTAATATTAATATTAAATCCTTACCTTTGCGCTTTATTAATACAAATACAATACAATTTAAAAAAATGGACACTAAAAATCAAGGAACCGTTAAGTTTTTCAATTCAGAAAAAGGATTCGGATTTATCAAACACAACGAATCAGACAAAGAAACCTTTGTACATGTTAGCGGTTTAATCAATGACATTAAAGAAGGCGACAAAGTAGAATTTGAACTTCAAAATGGCAAAAAAGGAATGAATGCTGTTAATGTTACAGTTATTGGATAATTAAAGTCATTTAATTTATTAATGGGTTACTGCAAAACAGTAACCCATTTTTTTTTCAATGTTCAGTGAATGAGTAGTATTTTTGTAAACAATTTTTTTACAGACAACCAGTGATATGAAAAAATTATTTTTCGTTGTAGGAATATTTTCAGCTGCATTTTCATATGCACAAAAAGATGGTAAGATCATTTTGAATAAAGGGCAACAGATCACCATTGTTTCTGCTTCCAGTTCAGACACAGATATGGGAATGGGAATGTCTATGAAAACGGACAACACAACTACAAATATCCTATCCGTAATTGCGGTAGATGATAAAAATTACAGCATTACAAATACGACTACAAAATTAAAAATGTCGATGGACATGATGGGCGAATCTAATAAATATGATTCAGAGAAACCTGAAGATAAAAGCTCTGATATGGGAAAGGCCATGTCTGAAAAATTGAATATCACTGACACTGCTTTCGTCGATAAACTAACTGGTAACACCGTAACAAATAGCAAAAAGACAAGCAGCCCAGAGCGGCCTGCCCAGGCAGATGATGCAAACCCGTTTGAAGGAATTTTATCCTCAATGGGCGGAAATCGTGAAGGCGACGCCATCGTAGAAGGAACATTTTTCATTATCCCCAAGGATAAAAAAGTTGGAGACAGCTGGACTGATAGTTCTACAGAAAACAATATGACCAGCAAAAAAACCTTCAAAATAAAATCAATCGAAAAAGACATAGCCACGATCACCGTAACCGGATCCATATCCGGAGATGGCGTAACTGAAATGCAGGGAACTAGCATTTCATTCCATATTGACACGAAATCCATTGGCGAAATACTTGTTGATGTAAAGAAATGCCTTGTGAACAAAAATACCAACGAAGTGGATATGACCGCAACGATGGATGTCATGGGGCAATCGATGCCCATAAGTTCTAAGGGAAATTTTTCTGTAACTTATCAATACTAGATGCTACAAATTCTTCCTTGTTGCTGCGATTATTTTTGCGCTGGCATCTTCCTGGACCAATAACATTACTTCGAATTCCTTTTCATTGTAGCCTTGCGGTAGCCGCAGCTGTACCGAACCTGCCTTGCTTATTACAGGAGAACTTTTGAAATCTCTTACGACATTGAAATTGGTCAACTTCAGCCCCCTATTTTCCCCTTTCAGAATATTTGTAACAACTTGTTTTTGTACCAATGCTGCATGCAATGTAATGTGATCGTAGATTTTGTCAAGAGAATAACTGATTGAAATTTTGCTGGCTTGCAGCTCGGTTTTGTTTAACGTGATAGATAAAGCTGACTTGTGTGCCATTGCTGTTGCTATCGCAGCATCTATCTTTGATTCATCACTCCCCACAAATTCCTTCTCACCATTTACTATGAGTTGCGGCGTGTAAACAGATGAATTGTCAATCCTCCTTGCATAATCTCGCTGGCGATTGCTGAATTTTGCGGAACTGAACGGATCGGTCCATCCAAGCCTGTTCCAATAATCAACATGAAATGCCAATGCAAAAAGGCTTTCTTTTTTTTGTGTTGCATATTTTGCCAATAATTTGTCGGCGGGCGGACAACTGCTGCAACCTTGGGAAGTAAATAATTCCAAAACTGCAAAGCCATTGGCAGACTGTGGAATTGCATTCACTTTAGCCGATGTTTTGCTTTGGGAAGAGCTTGTAAGAATTAAAATGATACACGCAATAACAAAGGCGAGGAACTTGAATTTAAAAGCGTTCATAATTGTTTTTTAAACAATACGTAAGAAAAAAAATTTCGGTTCGTGCATCTTAACAGATTAACTTCTTCTTTGCAGCCAGTAGTAGCCAGCTGCGGCAACTAAACAGATACCACAAATCACCAGCCATAGGTTTGAAAAACCAAGCCTGCCGGCAATACTTGCTCCCGATGTGCTACCTATCACCTGTGCTACGCTCCATGCCATTGTATACAGTCCGGCATATTGGCCACGACTTTGTTCAGAACTCCTCGAAATGTAATAGCTATTCATAAACGGCATGGATATCATTTCTGCGATCGTTAAAACAAACAATGATAATAGTGCCACCAACAATCCGTTTGATGATGGAAGATTTAATAAGAGGAATGAGCATCCCATCAGGATCGCACCATAACGCATCAAAGCCAGGTAAGACCTTCTCCCTTCCAGTTTAAATACCAGCACCATTTCAAAAACAACGATCAGTACACCATTTGAAGCCATTACCACACCTATCCAAAATTCAGTGAGGTGTAGTTCCTGTTTAAAAAATAACGGTACGGTAGTAAATAACTGGAAGAAACATATTGCAAACAAGACCTGGAAAAAAAGAAAATACAGAAATTTTTGATCCCGGTAGGGAGAACTGCTTTGAGACGAATCCTTTTTAGCAACTACGGGTGCCTGTTGCTGGCTAAGTGAAACTTTTGGCAGGATGATCAATAACAAAAACGCGGCACTCATGCTGGTAAGCCCGTCTACCCAAAACAATAATTTATAATTAACAGATGCCAAAAAACCCCCGATAGCTGTTCCTGCACTGAAACCAAGATTAATTGCAAGCCTTACTAACGAGAATGACTGGGTGCGATTTTCCTTAGTACTATAATGCGCAATGGCTGTGGCGTTAGCGGGCCTGAAAGATTCATTTACAGTGCTTAAGAAAAAAGTACAAATGCAAATGGACAAATAATTTTCCATTTGTCCGAGCACGAGAAATAATATGCCTCCGAAAAATAACGCAAAAAACTGTGTATAATAAAAACCGAATTTGTCACTCAATTTCCCGCCAATGAGCGCACCGGTTACTGAGCCGATCCCATAAATACCAACCACCAACCCAGCCTGCTGAATTGTATAGCCAAGGTAGCTGCAGTAAAGCGTCATAAAAGCCAATACCATTGTGCCGATCCGGTTAATCAGCATCACTATACTCAGTAACCAGATCCTGCGGGTAAGGCCCGTATATGCCTGTTGGTATAAGTTAATTGTTGAACTGATCACTTCTTTATTCTTCTTTTTGATAAAACATAAAATCATCGGTTCTGGGTGCATCTTGAAAAATCTTCAGAACCGCTGCCGGTGGAATAGCTAATTTACGAAGTTTGGTATCGATCCATGCACCATCACATGTTATCACAGCAGCAAGTGTATTCGTATCCTTCCATATTTCATGGACCATACTCCATCGAGAGCAGTCATGATTCATTTTTTGGATTTTTACATTGATAGAAATATCATCTTCAAAACCAATCTCTTTTTTAAAAATACATTCTTCCCTGAAAATGATCGGGCCAATGTTATACTGTTGCATAAATACAGGCGTTATTCCCTTCTCAACTAAATAAGACATCCGGCAATAGGCTCCAAGATCATAATACCTTGAATGAAGCATGTGGAAATTAGGATCCAGGTCGGCCCAGCGAACTTCAAGTTTTTTTATATATGGTTGCACGGTTGTGTGATTTAATTTTTGTGAAAGTGAATGGTGAATAGTGAAATGCAAAGTCCTTGCCTGTTCATCCAATTATATTCTATTGGCTGTCAATAAAAAAAATCCTTTCCACGGTTCAGGCGAAAAGGATTTGAATGTTATTTAAATATACTTATTTGTACATGATATCATAATATTCTTTTGCCATGCGGTTACTATCGAACTGCCAACGGACATCACGCATACCATTTTTCACGATTTGTCTCCACACATTTGCGTTTTCGTAGTACATAGGCAGGATCTGATTTTCTAATATATCGTATAATTTTTCAAGATCATATTCATCCTGTTCATGCGTTGTCATTGTGCTGTAGTCCACCGGTGGAACCAGGAATCCATTGTTACCATGATTGATGAATTCACAGATCCATCCATCGTTGGTGCTAAAATTCACAGAACCGTTCATTGCTGCAGTCATACCGCTTGTGCCACTCGCCTCTCTTGGCACACGTGGATTATTGAGCCATATATCTGAAGCCTGTTTCAATCTTTTACTCAACGAAAGTTCGTACCCAATACATACAGCCACATTATCATACTCCTTACTAAGGTTAACCAGGTAGTTAAAATCACTGATGGCAGGATAATCCACCGGGTAAGGCCGGCCGGCCCAGATTATTTGTACAGGGTATTTTTTATTATTTAGTAGTGCTTTAAAGCGTGCTTCATCCCTCGTAATCAGATCAGCCCGTTTGTAACCAGCAAACCTTCTTGCCCAAACGATTGTCAACACATCTGGATTCAGTAATTTTCCTGTCTGATCTGCTACAATTTCAAAGGCCCTTTTCTTTAACCATCTTTTCCTGTCGATAAAAGCATCGTCCTTATCTTCTTCCATGAAAGTGTAGAGTTGCTTATCAGCCCAGTAATGCCAGTTTTGTGCATTGGTGATGGATTTGATTTCACAAATGCCTTCATACTTGCTCCACATTTTCCTGCTTACTTCGCCATGCAACTGGCTTACTCCATTGGCAAGTTTTGCAAAACGCAATGCAACCAAAGAATGATCAAACTGGTCGGTATCCATTCCCGTTAGTTTACGCACTTCATCCAAAGGCATTCCACAGAAATAGCCCATTTTTTCACAAAGATGAATTTCATGCTTTTCGTTCCCGGCTTCTTCAGGTGTATGTGTAGTAAATACCAACCTTTGTCTTACAGCTTCCTTATCATTCCCATATTTTTTATACAGGTAGAAAATTGCACTTGCTGCATGAGCTTCATTCATATGATAAAGGTCGGGATGGAAATTCAATTCATCAATCAGCCTGGCACCACCAACACCCAATAAAATAAACTGAGCAACCTTGGTGGATACATTTGCATCATACAAGCGATGACAAATGGTTTGAGATACGTAATCATTTTCAGGCAGGTCTGTGGACAATAAAAACAATGGAGCAGTTTTAAATGTCTCAGGATTCAGGTAAAAGGCTTTTACCCAAACAGGATGCCCATGGATTTCGATCTGAAATTTTATGCCTGTGTCTTCAAGAAAATTATATATTTTTTCGTTCCATTGCACCTGCAGGGTTTGATCCTGGTTTCGTGCCTGGTCGTAATATCCATACTTCCACAAAATTCCAATGCCAACCAGGTTCTGCCTTAATTCATAAGCGCTTCGTAAATGCGAGCCACTAAGATAGCCAAGTCCGCCACTGTATATCTTCAAAGGCTGGTGTACAGCGAACTCCATGGAGAAATAAGCAACACGTTTCTGGTAAGCGGTATCAATAGGATATGGAACTTCATACTTGGAAAAATTCATTCTTTTACTGGTTTGGTTATGCTGCAAGATAAAACCGATTTTTTAAATTAACGTGTAAACATTACACAAAGGGTGGATATGTGAATATCTTCACCTTAACGCTATACTTATCAATTTATTTCAACAGGCAGTACCGCAGTAGCCATCATGGAACTTACCACTTTGAACAAGTAAGCAATCTTCAATTTTCAAATTCTATCCTGACTGGTTAGTATGCCTGCCAACACCATTATTTAAAATTCCGATAAAGCGCTGCTTGTGAGAACCGGACGCTTTGCAAACTGAGTTAAAAGAAATTGTCAAATTTAGTTTGGTATGGAATTATTTTTTAGATTTGTCTAAATTTTCAGAAAGTGACCTATACCGCAACAGAAGAAAATTATATAAAAGCTATCTATCATTTACAGGATGTACACGAAAAAGTGAGCACCACGTTGTTGTCAGCTGAGATGAATACACGCCCTGCCTCGGTAACAGATATGCTTAAAAAACTGGAGTTAAAAAAAATCGTTCATTACCAAAAATACAGGGGATTTAACCTTACAGAACAAGGAAATAAGACAGCCCTGGTCGTAGTGAGAAAACACCGTCTTTGGGAATATTTTCTTGTAAACAAACTGGGGTTTGACTGGGACGAGGTTCATAGTATGGCAGAAGAACTTGAACACATCAGCAGCAGTGAACTTACCACCCGCCTGGATAATTTTTTAGGTAATCCCGCATTTGATCCGCATGGTGACCCTATCCCTGACAATAAAGGAAAAATCAGGGTCATCAAACAGGAAAGCCTTGCGAAGATCCCTTTAAAGAAAACAGTCACCGTTAGTTCAGTAAAAAATCAAAGTATAGAAATGCTTGAACTTTTAAATCATTTTAAAATTGGTATTGGAACCAGGTTAAAAGTTACCAAACGTTTTGATTTTGATGAATCACTTGAAATTAAAATTGCTACATCGCATCCAACAATCATTAGTAAACAGGTTGCTCAAAATGTATTTTGTATAATATGACAAAAGATTTCGGACAAGATAATTCATTGAGTGAAGTTCATGGCTCTGTTGACACTACCGGCAAAGCCACCGGCTGGAAGAAAATATTTTCATTTCTTGGGCCAGCATACCTTGTAAGTGTAGGGTACATGGATCCAGGTAACTGGGCCACCGACCTTGCGGGTGGAAGCAAGTATGGTTATACATTGATCTGGGTGTTGCTCATGAGTAACCTGATGGCATTGCTGCTTCAGTCGTTAAGTGCAAGGTTGGGAATTGTTAGAGGGCGTGACCTTGCCCAGGCGAATCGTGAAACATACCCAAAAGCTGTGAATTTTATTTTGTGGGTGCTTGCCGAAATCGCCATCGCAGCCTGTGACCTTGCAGAAGTATTGGGCATGGCAATCGGTATAAAATTATTAACCGGACTTCCATTGATCTGGGGCGTTTCTTTTACTGTGTTAGATACTTTTTTATTGCTGTACCTGCAACGTCTGGGCATTCGTAAAATGGAGGCTTTTATAATAGCATTGATCGCAGTGATAGGTGTTTGTTTCCTTGTAAATATTATTATCGCCCAGCCCCAACTTTTTGAAATTGCAAAAGGCCTTGTCCCTTCTTTACCCGACGCCAAAGATTTGTATGCATCCAAAGGCATGAGCAATGCTTTGCCAAAAGAAACTGCATTGTACATTGCTATCTCCATTATCGGGGCCACCGTGATGCCACACAATCTATACCTGCATTCAGCTTTGGTTCAAACGAGGAAGATCAAAAAGACCATACCAGGAATCAAGCAAGCTTTGAAATGGAGTTTTATAGATAGCGCTATTGCATTAAATATCGCCTTCCTGATCAATGCAGCTATTTTAATACTGGCAGCGAAAGTTTTTTTTACAACAGGGAGAACAGATGTTGGAGAGATTGAACAGGCGCACCAGCTATTGTCCCCCATGCTGGGATCATCTTTTGCTTCAACGCTTTTTGCAATCGCATTGATCGCTGCGGGGCAAAGTTCAACCATAACCGGAACCCTGGCAGGACAGATTGTAATGGAAGGATACCTTCGGCTAAGGATCAACCCGATCATGCGCAGGTTGATCACACGCTTGTTGGCAATCATACCTGCGATACTTGTAATTGCCATTGCTGGTGAAAAACAAGTTGATAGTTTATTATTATTCAGCCAGGTGATATTGAGTTTGCAGCTAGCCTTTGCCGTGATACCACTGGTTCACTTTGTAAGTGATAAGAAAACCATGGGTACATTTGCTATTAAACCCATTGTAAAAATAATGGCCTGGCTTATAGCTGCAACATTGGTTTATCTTAATGTAAAATGGCTTACGGAAAAATCCATGGAATATTTTGCCAGCCCAGGGCATATCTTCACAAAGTTGCTGATCATTGCTGCGGGGCTCTCTTTTGCATGGCTGCTCATCTATTCCTTCATATATCCAATGCTGAATAAAAAGAAAAGATCAGCATCCATCCAAATGCATCCTGAATTTGCAGCAATACCCGATATTCCTATCCCGATTTATAAAAAAATTGCGGTAGCCCTGGATTTTAGTGTGCACGACGCAAAGCTGATCGCATCAGCCATGGGCCAGGCAAAACGCGACACGGAATTTGTGCTGATACATATTGTTGAAAGTGCTTCTGCCATTTTACATGGAAAGGAAACCGGAGATTATGAAACACAAAAGGACCAGGAAAGATTAGACCATTTTGTTGACCAATTAAAACAACAGGGATTTGAAGCCATTGGCATATTGGGTTTCAGGCAAAGGGCAAAAGAAATCGTAAGAATTGTGAAAGATGCGCAGGCCGATATGCTCATTGTGGGTGCCCATGGCCATTCAGGATTGAAAGATCTTATTTATGGTGAAACAGTAAACACAGTGCGACATGAATTGAAGATACCGATACTCGTTGTTACCTTAGAATAGCACTGATCCTGGAATCTATCAATGCGTCCCACCGTGATTGTTCAGCTTTCACCTGGCCATTATTTGTCTGGCCATCATATTCATTCTGCATTTTATTCATGCTATCGCAACATTCTTTGTAAATGCGTGCTAGCAATTCATTGTAATTACCGTTAGTGAATTTTGCGCTTTGCAATTTGTCTATGAAGAGTTCGGCAGCGATGTAACTAACATCAAAATGATGTTGTTCATGATTGAGGATATATGCAGTATTCTTTCCGGGTTTTACCCAGGACCTGTTCTTACTAAAATAACAATAGACGGTTATATTGAGCTCTCCTTTTCCATTAATCGTCTTCAAACTTGCACCATAACCAAATCCGGAAACAGTAAGTGCAGCTACGATACCCGGATTAGCGGGTATCGCTCCTAAAAAATGATCCCATTGCAATTTCTTATTTGCTTTATAATAGATCACGTCACTGGCAGGCATATCCGTTTTTTCTGTCCAGCTTACATTGGTTGTAATTTGAGCAATTGAATTTTGAATAATGAAGAAGGAAAAAAATAAAAGGAATAATTTCATAGCACTCAAAAAAACAGATAATCTTCCATTTATTATGCAAAGGGCTGGGTAATTATAAATATATTAACAGCTGAATGACCGATGCAGAAGCTAAATAAAAAACAACGAGAAATTTAAAAACCTATTTCCTGTCCAATCTATAATTCACCTTCCGAACAATCTCATCTATGTCTTGTTTTTCCATGCAGTTGAAATGTTCAAGGGGGCATGAATGGGTACCAAATTTGCTGCAGGGTTGGCAGCGCAGGTTTAAAAAAATATTTTCATAAATCGGAAATGATTGCCGCTCCATAAATGACTTACCGTAGTACGGCTCCACATCTAACTTGGGAGAAGTGCCTCCCCAAATGGCAAGCACGGGCTTTTGAAGTGCACATGCGATGTACTGCAGGCCTGTATCATGAGAGATCACTAGCTTAGATCTTCGCACAAGATCTGCCGATTCATTTAAATTAAACTTACCACAGGCATTGTAAATTTTTATGGGATCCAATGATGCCACAGCCTCCCCTACCGCCTTGTCTTCTTTTCCGCCCAATAACATAATCGGATGATCGATCTTATAGCATAATTCCTGTAGTTTATGCACAGGCAACTTTTTTGTATAGTAATTGGCCCCGATCACAACTGCTATAAATCCGGCGCTGTGAGCAGTTGGAATGTCCTTTTGCAGAACAGTATCTTCTTTGGGAATAAAATAATCGAGGCCCTGGCCATCATCAAACACATTCAAAGGGGCAACCGTATTCAAACTACGCTGCGTAATATGAACCTGTGGCATCACATTAATATTCAATTTGGTCAATAAAAATTTCTGAACATTTAATTTATCAATTGTAAAAGACTTTTTCTTTAATGCTCGTTTTATTTTATTGCTCCTGAAATTATTGTGAAGGTCAATTACGTAATCATAGTTTTCTTTTTTGAGCTCAGCAATCAGTGTAGCTATTTCTTTATCGTAATAAAAGAATTTATCGATGTATGGATTACTGGCTGTAACAATTTTAAAAGCCGATTTCGTGACAAAATGAACTTCTACGTCTTGCATTTGTTTTTTTAAACAACGCAAAACCGGGCTGGCAAGCACAATATCACCGATGGAAGAAAATCGTATAACTAATATTTTGGTCAGCTTTAGCATCTATGTTTCAATAAAATTTAAATCCTTCCCAAAAGTTTCATTAATAAAATAAAGAGCTGTTAGCGCAATGGAGAAAATAATAATGGCAGTGACCCATCCCCCGGTATAATAATCTGTTACGTTTCTTATTGCCCTGAACAATGGCAGCGTGAATATTGCAAGCATACCTCTTACCATATTGGGTATTGAAGTAGCCGCTGTTGCCCTAAGGTTTGTACCAAATTGTTCTGCTCCCATTGTTACGAAGATGGCCCAGAAACCAGTACCAAAACCAAGCCCGGCGCATATCCAATACATGCCCGCGGCAGTGCCGTTCCATTGAGCGGTAAAAAATAAAACAATAAATAAAATGGTAATCAAATAAAAAATCAACAATGCCTTTTTCCTGCTCTTCAACCACTGACTGATAAATCCAATTAGAATATCGCCAATGGATATTGCTACGTAAGCATACATGATCCCTTTCCCGGGATCAATTTTTTCCCTGATACCAAACTCTTCTCCAAACTTATCTGAAAAAGTGATGAGCACACCAATCACAAACCAGTTAGGCAAACCAACAAGTATGTTAAGCAGGTATCGTTTGAAACGGTCTGCATTGGTAAACAACATCAGGAAGCTTCCTCTTTTTACTTCGGTTTTTTTTACCTGGTTAAACATACCTGATTCAAAAACCGAGATCCTCAACAACAATAATAATAAGCCAAGCCCACCTCCGATAAAATAACAGGTGCGCCAATGAAAATTTTCTTTCATGATAAATGCAAGCACAGCCCCGGTTAAACCAATGCCGGCAACCAGTGATGTTGCAATTCCTCTTTTCTCTTTTGCGATCAATTCTGAAACCAACGTGATGCCTGCACCCAGTTCACCTGCAAGACCGAGGCCTGCGATAAAACGAATCAATTTATATTGCTCAACATTTTGTGCAAACCCGTTTGCGATATTAGCAAGTGAATACAAAATAATTGAACCGAATAAAACACTTAACCTTCCTTTCTTGTCTCCCATTACACCCCAGATAATACCACCGATAAGAAGTCCTGCCATTTGCCAGCTTATGATACTTTCACCGGAAGATGTGATCTGTTCTTTTGACAAGCCCATGGAATGCAAACTGGGAACACGAATAATACTAAAAAGAAGCAGGTCATAGATATCTACAAAATATCCCAGGGCTGCTACAAGAACGGCAATATTAAAAACGGAGGTAGTTGGTTTATTCATAGACGGACGCTATTCAGTTGGTTCACTTTTTTTCCGGGGGAAAAATAATTTTATTAAAACCGGGGCAGTAGTTACCAATACGATCCCGATCACAATTACCTCCAGGTGCTTTTCCAAATCAAAGTTGAATTGCTTTTTAGTGAATGTATTTAAGTAATGGCCGATGAATAACATGGAAACAACCCAGGCTATACAACCGACTACATTAAAAAAACCAAATTTCTTTCTATCCATATGAACTATACCTGCAACGATTGGTGCGAATGTCCTTATAAAAGGGATGAAGCGGGCCAAGATGATTGCGCCGCCACCACGTTTTTCATAAAACTCTTTTGCCTGGTATAAATATTTTTTCTTGAAAAGAAAACGATCCCGCCAGCTGAACATGGCTGGGCCAACTTTACGCCCGGTGAAGTAACCCAACGAATTTCCTAAAATTCCTGCAACGGTACACAGTCCTGAGATGATCAGTAAATTAAAAAAATCGTTTCCTGTGTTTAAAGAAATTGAATCAACGAGGGTGGTACTCAATATTCCTGCAACAAATAATAATGAGTCTCCCGGGAAAAAGAATCCAATGAACAATCCGGTTTCTGCAAAAATGATGAATAACAATAACCATACTCCTCCATATAAAATATAGAACATGGGTGTGAGCAGGTCGGTCCAGCTAAATTTTTTATCCAGGATGATCTCCTGTTTCTTGAGAACATCGCTGTAAGAGAATTTTTTTATCTTGTAACCATCCTTTAAAACCGTAATGGAATCAATGGCCGGAATTACAGCTGGAATGATCACTTCACCAGATTTATCAGAAACGTAATTGCGATCGCCCATTTGCATAGTAGCCTCCTTAACCGTTTGCTTGTACTGGTTAATGAGATTGATCCTGATAGAATCCTGCGCAAAGCTGCTTACGGCAACGAATACCAGAAAAATTAATAAAGTAAAATGTTTCATAAATCCTTTTAACTTAACTACTATTGAATATTACAGGAGCCTAGTGTTTCAAAGCGCCCTCCCATTTACTAACTGCGGCCGTTGCAAGGGCATTGCCCAGAACGTTTGTCATGCTTCTGCCCATATCACAAAATGTATCTATTGCTAAAACAAGACCGATACCCTCCGGGGGGATTCCAAACATGCCTCCTGTGGCAAGCACAACCACAAGCGATGCCCGCGGCACACCTGCTATACCTTTACTGGTAAGCATAAATACCAGTAACATTGCGATCTGCGTTCCAACGTGCTCCGTTACAGAAGTAATATTATAAGCTTGTGCGATAAACATGCTGGCAAAAGTCATATACATCATACTGCCATCGAGGTTAAATGAATATCCCAATGGCAATGTAAATGAAACGATTTTATTATTACATCCGAAGCGTTCCATCTCTTCAACAAGCTTTGGAAAAACGGCTTCACTACTTGAGGTGTTAAATGCAATTGTCATTGGGCTCGCAATTCTTTTCAACAGCACGGGTAAACGCTTTTTCAAAATCAGGTAACCAACACCTAGCAAAACAGCCCATAGCACAAGCAGCCCCAAATAAAATGAACCAATATAATATGCATAGGTTTTTAAAATAATAAGGCCTTTGATAGCGATAACACCGGTCATTGCACCGAAGACCCCAACAGGTGCAAGGTTCATAACATATCCTACCATTTTCAATACGATATGTGTTAAAGAATCAAGAGCATGGATAATGGGTTTGCCTTTTTCGCCAATAGCTGTAATGGCAACACCAAAGAAAATAGAAAAAATTACAAGTTGTAATATTTCATTGTTTGCCATGGCTTCAATTACACTCCTTGGAACAACGTGTTCAACAAATTTATCAAGTGAAAACTCTTTCGTTTTGCCCATCAGGTCTTTGGCCCCTTCCAGGTCGGCATTGGCGAGGTTAACACCTACACCCGGTTTGGTGATGTTTACTAAAATAAGGCCGAGTGCTAAGCTAACCAGTGATGCAGAGATAAACCAGATCATGGCTTTTCCTCCTACACGGCCTACGGTTTTAAGATCGCCCAGTTTTGCAATACCAACAACCAATGTAGCAAATACCAATGGAGCAATGATCATTTGTACAAGCCGGAGAAATATGGTTGCGAGCAATTTTATTTTGGGGGCAAAGTCTTTGATGAATTCCGGGGAACAATTTGCATTAATAACATATCCTGTACCGATTCCCAAAATCATCGCGATAACGATGTACAAAGTGAGCCTGCTGGGTTTTGATTTCTCGGATGAGTGAGTATGCATATGAGTCGATTAGTCTTGCAATATAATTTATTAATACTTGTTATCAACTTCAACTTCAGAAAAATACGAGCGGTGACTGAATTAAGGATTTATTCCTTACTTTTCAGTATTATTTTACAAAAACCAATCAACTGTATGAGTTTATTTGTAAGAAAGCCAATGGGCACTTTAATGAATGAGGCCCAGGAAACTGGTAGCCATACACTAAAAAGAACCCTGGGTGCGGGTGGGTTAATCGCGTTGGGAATTGGTGCCATCATAGGAGCGGGATTGTTCTCTATCACGGGTATGGCAGCAGCCAATCATGCCGGACCAGCAATAACAATTTCATTTGTGGTAGGCGCACTGGGATGCCTTTTTGCAGGCTTATGTTATGCAGAATTTGCATCCATGATTCCAGTTGCCGGTAGCGCATACACGTATTCGTATGCTACGATGGGCGAATTTATCGCATGGATCATCGGGTGGGACCTTGTATTGGAGTATGCAGTTGGTGCCGCAACCGTGGGCATAAGTTGGAGCAGGTATCTTGTAAAATTTCTTGACGGATTTGGAGTAACGTTGCCGCATGATCTAACGGTAGGCCCATGGGATGGGGGTATTATAAATTTACCAGCTGTATTTATTATTATATTGATGAGCCTTTTGTTGATGAAAGGAACCAAGGAAAGTGCCCTTGTAAATGCTATAATTGTAGGCCTAAAAATCACTGTGGTTATTGTGTTTATTGTACTGGGATGGAAATATATCAACAACGATAACTATCATCCATATATACCGGATAACACAGGTAAATTTGGAGAATTTGGATTCAGCGGTATCATTCGTGCAGCGGCGATCGTTTTCTTTGCTTACATCGGTTTTGATGCTGTAAGCACGGCAGCACAGGAAGCAAAAAATCCGAAGAGGGATATGCCCTGGGGCATTTTAGGCTCTCTTGCAATTTGTACGGTTCTGTACATTCTCTTCGCACATGTTATGACAGGTGTAACAAGTTATACAACATTTGCAGGTAAAGATGGGATCGCCCCGGTAGCGATTGCTATTGACCATATGGGTACTACTGATGCAGCCGGTGTTGTACATCCTGACTTTCCATGGTTGAACAGGGCTATCGTGGTAGCCATTCTTGCGGGTTATGCTTCGGTAATTCTTGTTATGCTGATGGGACAAAGCCGCGTTTTTTTCAGTATGAGCAAAGACGGTTTAATACCAAAGATCTTTTCTGCTGTTAATCCTAAAACACAAACCCCTGTAAAAAGCAATATGTTGTTCATGTTGTTTGTGAGTTTATTTGCAGCGTTTGTGCCTGCACGTGTGGTGGGAGAAATGACAAGTATCGGAACTTTGTTTGCGTTTATATTAGTATGTATTGGAGTTTGGGTTATGCGCAAAAAAATGCCGGAATTGCCAAGGGCATTTAAAACACCTATGATGCCGCTCGTTCCGATTTTAGGAATAGGATTTTGTTTATTTATGATGGTTTTTTTACCAATGGATACCTGGATACGGTTACTTGTATGGATGCTGATTGGGATGGATATTTATCTTGTATATGGAGCTAAGCACAGCCATCTTGGAGATGGAACCGATACCAGGAAAGGAATGAAAATTGCCCGCTACACCAGTATTGCGCTCTGCTTCCTGCTGGTAATTGCCGGCTTATTGCATCAATATTCAGTTGGGTTTGATAGCGACAGAACGTTGTTGTATATTTCTATCATTTTCGCTGCAGTACATTTAGGAGTATTCGGAAGGAAATTGGGACGCAAGGAACAGGCTGTTTAAGTTAAAAATTTTCTCCTTCATATAAATCCCGGCTTAGGCTGGGATTTTTTATTTAGGATGACTAAAGTTTATTTAGCATTATTTTTTAAAGAAGTTTTTTAATTTGGGCGAATGTCTGAACCGCTGATGTGTGATAAGATGATGAAATGAATATTGAAAACTTTAAAATGTAAGCTATGAGAGAAATTGTAAATGAAAAATATAAGTATTCTGATTTAACAGGTAAGATTATTGGCTGTGCGATGAAAGTACATAGTGAACTGGGCAATGGCTTCCAGGAAGTGATCTATCAACGTTCCCTCACCCTTGAGATGAAAAAGCAAGGCCTGGCGTTTAACAGGGAAATGGAAATGATAATTTATTATTGCGGGGAGGAAGTGGGGAATAGAAGGGTTGATTTTTTAGTGGAAAACAAGATTATGGTGGAATTAAAAGCGGTAGCAAAACTTGAAGATGTACATCTTTCACAAGCTTTGAATTATTTAGAAGCTTATAAACTTGATACCGGCTTATTGATAAACTTTGGTTCAAAAAGCCTGGAATTTAAGAGGGTTACTAATGAGAAAAAACGGGCCGTTGATTAAGGTGATTAAATGATGGAATGATTTTGCTAAACCTAAATTCTTACAAAAAAAAGCAGCGAAATTGATTAAAACTTGCAAAATTAAAAATCACATAATCAACCTAATCACACAAGTCATTGGTTCAGACATTTGGATGCCTATAAACTTTATACCCGCTTCCTAATAATTAAATGATTTTGGCTTATCACAATAATCAATGAAAACAAAATATTTGCATTATTTATAAAAACTTACAAAATTAAGAATCACATAGTGACCTGAATCACACTAATCAACGGTTCGGACAGTTGGATTTTAATCTACGATCCCCTAATTTAGTCTCACCTTAGCAATCATGAAAATAATCTTCATATCAATCCTCTCTCTACTATTTTTTATCTCATTTGCGCAAACAACAAGTAAAAAAGAAACTGGCATTCAAGTCGTCAACCGAAATTTTAAAGTTTATATCAATACCGATGACAATTCGCCTTCCTGGAAAGTAAGAAAGGAAATGATGGATGCGTTAACAGCTTTGCAGCAATCCGTGTCTGATAAAGATCTTCCCTTGCTTGTGAATGTATGGATGTATTATGACCCTACTGATTTTCCAACCAGGAGTTTGATTGAACCTATTTTTAAAGAACACAGAGTAGCTGCATTGAATGCCATCAAGAAACGGCTGTTGTATAAAAAGAAATGGGAAAATAAAGACAATGCTCCATATTCTGAATTAATAACTTTACAGAAGCTACTATCAAAATAAATATAAGATAAAATGATCGGCAAACGATATGTATGATAGTGGAGAATTGAATATATTGAAATGAAAAATAAAAAATACAAGCTACCTGCAGGATACTCATTTCTCCGAACCATCATGCGTTCTTCAGCATTCCTGGATAATCCAATACAATTTATTTCCAAAAGCATGGACAAGTTTTCGGGAACGTACACTGCCCAGCTAGGTTTTGAAGGAAAAATTATATTGACACAAGATCCGGGATTTATCAATCACATTTTAAAAGAGCATCACAAGAATTACCAGAAGTCCAAATTATCAACAGAAAAAGCCGTAAAGTTATTTGGCAATGGATTGCTTTTTTCAAACGCAGATTATTGGCTGAAACAAAGAAGACTGATTCAACCTGCTTTTCACCGGCAAAAATTGTCCGGGTTACAAAATATTATCATCAAATCGATCAATGATTTTATGCCGGGATTCGTCACGGGCGACGCTGTAGATGTTTATCCATTGATCAATAAACTGTCTTTTAATATTATTATCAATTCTCTCTTTGATATCAATATCGATACCGGGTTGATGAACGAGATTAGTGAAGTCTTCAGTGAGCTGCAGGATTTTTTGATCAAAGACAGCAACCAGCCACTACGAAAAATATTTTACCCAATTACCGGTGAAAATAAAATCATCTTAAAAAAAGCAAAACGATTAAGAGCCATTTTCAGGAGCATCATTGAACAACGAAAAAAAGCCTCCGGTAATTTTGATGACTTGCTTGATATGTTTTTAAATACAAAATATGATGACAGTGGTGAGACTATGAATGATGAACAGATCATTGATGAAGTGATGATACTTATTTTCGCCGGGCATGAAACTACTGCCAATACATTGTCATGGTTATTGTACCTGCTTGCATCAAACAAGGATGTTCTTGGTAAATTAAAAACATCGATCAAAAATATCTCTATCGAAGACTCATTGAACAATGAATATTTAAAAGCAACCATCTATGAAACGATGCGCCTTTACCCTGCTGCCTGGATGACAGAAAGGGTTGCTCTTGAAGATGATGCGTTTGGAGAATATTCATTTCCAAAAGGAACGATCATCATAGCGTTCTTCTTTGGCCTCCATCGCAACACAGATCTGTGGGATCAGGCATTAAAATTTATACCCGAAAGATTTATGCCCGATCCTAAATCAAAAAATTATTTCCCTTTTGGTGCCGGGCCCAGAATGTGTATTGGAAGTAATTTTGCCATGATGGAAATGTGCTTTTTTGTTTGTGCTTTTTTGAAGGGGTTGGATATTAAGGCAACGGGGTTGGAACCTGAGATGAAGCCGCTGATTACGTTGAGGCCGAAGAAGGTTGTGTTGAAAGTGGAAAAGATCAATGTTTAATATTCGTATTTACGTTCCTTTTTACCGGCAAATGGGATAGATACACGGATAACACGGATTGAACGGATGACAACGGATTTATTTAGTATGATATCGTGTCTCGCTTTTAATGAGACAATGCCTCTGTTCGCACCACAGTATAACTGTTCGGAAGGTTTGATTTTACACCAATTAAATTAATACTTATCTGTCAGGCTGAGCTTGTCGAAGGTGATCTTCCTAACTAACCCGGCTTCGACAAGCTCAGCCTGACAATTCTTTGGTGGCGCAGCTTTAATTTAATTGGTATTACCAGCAAATAGAATAGATTCACGGATAACACGGATTGAACGGATGAGGACGGATCATGTTGTAGGTGGCATATTTTTTTACAAGGCGAAACAACAATGTAAATAACTATTTACTTCAGCTCCACCTCATCCACAAAAATATGGGTATCCCCTCCGGCTCCTTCGTGCCATGAAGGTAGTTTACCAAATTGAATTGCTTTTATCCTTACAAACCTGGCTGCTGTACTAACAAAATGAGCTTCGAAGTTTTTAACCTGTGGAGTCAAATCATCAACAGGAAGAAAATTTTCACCTGAATATGCTTCGATATAATTCCTGCCATCAAGAGAAAGCTCGATTGTTATTTTTTTAGGCATCACGATCCAAGCTTTGGTATCCTGTAAAAATCCGGCTTTAACTGTAGTGATGTATTTCACATCTTTCATATCGAGCAAAATATCCATGTCATTTTTCTGGTATCCCTGCCAGTTACCTTTGTGCCAGTTGGTAGTTCCGCGAATTTCATCAATCAGCCCATCGGCTCCACCGCCATCATATTGCTGCTCAAAAGGCGTACTCAATTTTACTGACCAGTTATGTTGTAGCTTTTGATAAGTTGCCGTTGTAACAAAACTTTTATTTCCCTTTCCGTCGATCGCAATTGCTTTTATTACAAGTGATTTGTTGATGGATAAAGGCGTCACATATTTCTTGCTGTTGGTTCCAGGCTCAGACCCATCCAAAGTATAATATATGGGAACATTTTTTTGAGAAGAAGATATTTTTACCTGCTTGTTCAATTTAAATGGAACAGGGCCACCAGCTATTGTTGGATTTGCTACAATTGAAATATTATTTTTTGTATCAGCGATCTCTATGTTAGCATATTTTTTTGAGCCAAAGGCTGTTGGTTTGTCTCCCATCATGAATGTTATGAGCCCGCCACCGGCAATATCATTATGATGCAAAAAAGAAGAATCCCAGGCATGATGTGCAAGATGTTTTGTTGTACTAAGAATTGCATTTTGAATATAAAAGTTTTTATCACTCACACCAGGTGCATTTACCGTAAAAGATTTCTCTTTTTCCAGGTGAATTTCTGCAAGCGGGAACGTCGGGGTTCCGATCATATAATTATTGCTTCCTGGCGTAACCTGGTAAAATCCCAATGCACTTAATACATACCAGGCACTCATCTGTCCGCAATCTTCATTACCAATCAATCCGTCCGGCGAATTGTGATACATTTCTGTCATCACTTTATGAACCAATTGCTGTGTCTTGTATGGTTTCTCTGTGTAATCGTATAAATAAATAACGTGGTGGCTGGGTTCATTGCCGTGAGCATATTGGCCGATCAAACCTGTAATATCACTTTGATCCCTTCCAGTTGTTTTTGAGGAAGCTGCAAAGAGACTATCCAGTTTATTTTCAAATTTCTTATTTCCCCCGATCAATTTAATATAGCCGCCAATATCCTGCGGCATATAAAACGAATACTGCCAGCTATTGGCTTCGGTAAAATTATTATTTACTTCACGGGCATCAAAAGGTTTCAGCCAGTCCCCATTTTTTCTTGGACGCATGAAACCAGTTTTAGGATCAAAAATATTTTTATAATACTGGGCACGTTTTATAAAATCTAAATAATCCTGATTGTTACCGAGGCTATTGGCAAATGATGCAATGCACCAGTCGTCATAAGCATACTCCAGTGTTTTGCTAACACTCTCAGATTCATCATCTGTTTCTATTACACCCTTTGTTTTATAAGCTGTCAATCCGAGCGTATCACGATTTGCGCTATGCTTCATAGCCTCGAGCGCCAGTTTAGTATCAAAGTCCGTGATGCCTTTTTGATAGGCATCAAAAATAACAGGAACACTGTGATATCCGATCATGCAGTCAGTTTCGCAACTGGCGAGTTCCCATACGGGAAGCCTTCCACCTTGTTTGTATTGGGTGAGAAATGTTTTGATATAGTCAAGCGTTCTTGCCCTGTCAATGATGGTATAAAGCGGGTGTGCGCCACGGTAAGTATCCCATAAAGAAAATACAGAATAATAAGTAAAGTCGTTGGCTGTGTGTACCTGGTTATCCCGCCCACGGTATTGCCCGTCTGCATCCATATTGATATTGGGAACAATGGCAGTATGGTACAGCGCTGTATAAAATATAGTTAACTTGTCTTCATCTTTACTTTGTACTTCAATCTTGGACAACTCTGTGTTCCACTTTGTTTCTGCATTAGCTTTTGAATCTGCAAAATCCCATCCTGGTATTTCCCTTGTTAGGTTTTTCTTTGCACCCTCCACACTCACTGGAGAAATAGCAACTTTTACATAAATATCATTGGATGAAGAAAAATCGAACTGAAAAAATGCTTTTATATCTTTTGAATTGGGAATGCCGTTCGCATTTGAAGGAACCACAACTTCATTATCCCATGCACCAAAATTTTTAATTGGCTTCGAAAATTTGATCACAAAAAAAACATACTGGTTGTCGGCCCATGCTTTGCTCCGCCTCAAACCGGTGACGGTTACACTATCTTCTATTTTTAAAGAAGATTCAATCACTTCATCTCGGTGCTTCAGGTCGAGAATAATATTATTATCGGTAGCCGAAGAAAATTTATAATGATGAAACCCCACTCTTTCAGAAGCAGTGAATTCGGCTTCAATATTATCATCTTCCAGTCTCACACTATAATATCCTGCACTTGCTTTTTCATTCTTATGGCTGAATAAAGCACCATATACTTTGTTATCGGGAGATGGTTTTCCATTCATAGGCATTAAAAGAATATCACCATAATCACTAACTCCTGTACCACTTAAATGGGTGTGTGTGAAGCCATAGATAAAACTATCTGAGTAATGATACCCGCCACAACCGTCCCAGCCGTCCAATCGGGTATCCGGACTCAGTTGCAGCATACCATGCGGCATTGTTGCACCAGGATATGTATGGCCATGGCCGCCGGTACCGATAAAGGGATTTACATACGAAGCGTAATTTCTTTGAGCAGATGAATTCAATTGAAAGCACAATACAACTCCAATGATAATCGTGATCCTGAACATAATGACAGATTGATAAATAAAAAAAGTCCCCTGAATAATCGGGGGACTAAGGTAATTTAATAAATGGCTTCTAACTAAAAAGGTAGATCATCATCACCCGAGACAGGTTGCATCGCCGGTTGTGTTTTTACAACAGGCGCACTACCCGACCCTGCATTACTCACATTACCCTGGTTGTAGCTGTTACTGTTGTTTCCGGACGCTTCTGTATTCCCTCCCAACAATTGAACAGTGATGACCCTCATCCGCAACGTAGCTGCAGGTTGCCCATCTTTGCTCGTATAAGACTCTACTTCCGGTGTTCCCTCTGCATATACGGTTCTTCCTTTTGTAAGATACTGGGCAACGGCGGTTCTGTCTGTCCAGTAAGCACAATTTACCCAGGTAGTTCTTTCTTTTGGATTGCCCTGTGCATCTTTAAATTTCTCTGAATGCGCCACATTGAAATTAATTACCGTTTTGCCATTAATTTCCTTCTGAATGCAATCGGCTCCAAGGTTGCCGATAATCTGTAGTTTGATCATAACATGTTTTTTTAAATTATTAATCGATGTATCTATTGCGTAGTTATGTCGTGGTGGAGGTTGAAAATCTTATGAAGTTGATCTCGCAGATAAAGGCAAACCATCCACCTTATCAACTTTAGGGCATCTCTAAAGCCTGTATTTTTCTTAAACCTCACCTTTAATTCTTCTCGAAAGGAGAGGATAGGCAGGCATTTAGAGATGCCCTTAATCAATCATTAGGCTTTAAAATCCCGATTATTATTTTACGGTTGAAGAACCGAAGCAGATAATTCTTTATTAACTATATCAACTCAGTCAACCGTTAAATTATAAATTAAAACTAATTCATCTTCTTCTTTAAAGTACTCACCTGGTCCTGTAAGTTATTAACAAGATTTGCCAATGAGTTTACGTCCCATCTCTGTTGTGAGGCCACTTTACCAATCACAACCTGTGCTTGCCACAATTCAACTATATCATCTGTATTAACCTGGTAAGGCTGGTAACTTGGATTATCACTTACCAGTGAAACTTTTGCTTTGCTCCGGTTGTTCTTTACAATTCTTTTATAAACGATCCCTTCATTGCGGCTCACTACTATATATGCATTATTATTTTTAACATCGTCAATGGAATCTACCTTTTCTCCAACAATGATACTTCCGCTGGGTGTAGGCAACATACTATCACCAATGATTTCAAATGCCCGGTAATTCCCCCCGGAAAGCATTGGCAGCGTAAATGTGTTTAACTCATCAATGAATTCACTGTCTGCATATCCAGTCATATAACCCGCAGCAGCTTTAATAGGAACGAAATGAATGAGGTTTCTTTCCGCTGTCATCATTTTTTGCTGCCGGCGCTTTTGCAAATAACTATTTGAGTTCCCTACATTGCTCACATCTTTCAGCAGCAATTCGTCCAGGCTTAATTTAAACATATCAGCCACGATCTCGAGCACATCCAATCTTGGATCAGCCCGCTCCTCTTCATAGGCACCAATGAGGGAACGTTTGATATTCAGTTTGTTTGCAAATTCTTCCTGTGTCCATCCCCGAAGTTTACGGAGGTACTTTAAGTTTAATCCGGCTTTTGACATGATTTAACTAATTTGATTAGTACAAATATACTAAATAGTTTAGTTTGGCAAAATTTATTTTTTACATGCTGATCATTCATGAGAAAAAACACTAACCCTTCCGAAAGAGCATTATAGTAATGCTCAACTTAAATCGGCCGTTAAAAGAATGTTCAGATTTTAATGAAGCGATCGTAGTATTCAATCCTGAGTCCTTACTTTTGTTGCAAATTGACACTTATGCAGGCAGTACTTGTATTTCATAATATTTTGCGTTGGGCTGTTTTATTGTTTGGCTTGTGGACGGTCCTTAATGCAATAACGGGTGTAATGAATCGAAGGGCATATTCATCAAATGATAATAAGAGCAACCTCTTTTTTATGATTTGCTGTGATATACAGTTGTTATTGGGGCTGGTATTGTATTTTTCCAACTCCTGGTTCGATAAACTTAAAACAGGTGGTGCAGCGGTCATGAAAAATTCCTTTGACCGTTTTTTCACAATTGAACATGCATCACTAATGATCGTGGCGTGGATACTGGTACATGTAGGAAGAACTTCCGTAAAAAAGGCATCTACCGATGCATCTAAACATAAAAAAATGCTGATGTTTTTTGGATTGGCGCTGTTGCTTATCCTTATATCGATACCCTGGCCCTTCCGTGAAGCAATCGCACGTCCGCTGGTAAGGTGGTTTAATTAATCAAAAGATCTCAGGAGAAAATAATGGCGAAGAAAAAAGAAAAACCGATCATTCTGATCACGAATGACGATGATATAACATCAAAGGGTATACGAAGCCTGGTAGAAGCGGTGAAGGAACTGGGAACTGTGGTGGTGGTTGCACCTGACAGTCCGCAAAGTGGCATGGGCCATGCCATCACCATCGGCTCTCCCCTGCGCATGAACAAGATGAATCTATTTGGCGACGTGGAGGCCTGGCAAACGAGCGGCACGCCGGTGGATTGCGTAAAACTGGCAGTAGATAAGATCCTGCACCGCAAACCAGATCTTTGCCTCAGCGGTATTAACCATGGCGCCAATCACTCCATTAACGTTATCTATAGCGGTACCATGTCAGCAGCGATGGAAGCATCTATTGAAGGTATCCCAAGCATTGGCTTTTCATTATTGGATTATAATTATGATGCCGATTTTAGCGGAGCCCAACAAACCGTTCATAAAATTGTAAGCGCTGTTCTGAATAAAAAAATGGAAAAACATTTTTTATTAAATGTGAACATCCCCGCACTTCCCCCGGAAAAAATAAAAGGAATCAAGATTTGCAAACAGGCTTATGCAAAATATGAAGAGGATTTTTCAGAACGCATTGATCCGCATGGCAAAAAATACTACTGGCTAACTGGTGAATTTAAAAATTTTGACAAGGGCCGCGATACCGATGTATGGGCATTGGAACATGGCTATGTAAGCGTGGTCCCGGTTCAATTTGACCTTACCAACTACACACTGAAGAAACAACTGGAAAAAAGTAACCTATTCAAATGATATTTAAGAAAGACAGTTTTGTATTGGGAATGATCCTGGGACTTGTTGCCCCAATGCTCGGCTTATTATTATTTAAAATGTATAAGTTCGGCGTATTTACTTTGAAAGAAACATTTCAGTTCATGCTCGTTGAACCAGGATTTAAAACATTGACTGTTGGGTTGAGCCTCTCCCTTCTACTTAGCGCATTAATGTTTACTTTATACATTAATGCAGGGCGGGATAAAACGGCAAAAGGGATTTTTGTTACAACAATGATTTATGGGTTATTTATTCTTATAGTAAAAACTGTATATTAATTTGATGATTCGTTGATTTGATGATTCGTTGATTTGATAATTACAGATCGCAAAAGCTATCAAATTAAAAATTTATCAATTCAATTTCTTTAACCTCTTCTTAAACATTTATTGGCATTCGTTTAACATGCAATGATATTAATCGTTCATAGCTTTGTGTTTCAAATCTGATAATAAAGATTTTCTCATAAGCAGTTAGTTTTGGTAAACGGAGCCCTTATTCTTAGGGGCTCCTCTTTTTTTATCCCAACTGGAATAAACCATCAACAAAATCCTGTTTATCAAAAACCAGGAGGTCTTCTGCTTTTTCCCCAACGCCAATAAATTTCACTGGTATTTTAAATTGATCTGCAATGGCTATTACCACCCCACCTTTTGCCGTCCCGTCAAGTTTTGTAATGGCCAATGCAGTTACGTCAGTTGCGGCTGTAAAATGTTTGGCCTGTTCCAGTGCATTTTGCCCGGTGCTGCCATCAAGCACCAACAAAACTTCGTGAGGTGCTTCTGGAATTGTTTTTTGTATTACACGTTTGATCTTCGTGAGTTCATCCATCAAATGCAGTTTATTGTGCAGCCTGCCTGCAGTATCAATTATGATCACATCAGAATTTCTTGCAACACCACTTATTATCGTGTCGTATGCAACAGATGCAGGATCGCTGCCCATTTCTTTTTTTACAATTGGAACATTTGTGCGCTCACTCCAGATCGTTAGCTGGTCAACAGCTGCAGCCCTAAAAGTATCCGCCGCTCCTAATAAAACAGATTTACCTGCCAGTGAAAAATTATGGGCAAGTTTGCCAATGGTAGTTGTTTTGCCAACACCATTTACACCAACAACTAAAATAACATGCGGCTTGTGGCCGGCAGGCAATTCATAATTGATGTAACTCGTATCCTGTGGTGCTGCTACCAAAAGGTTTTGAATTTCCTCTTTCAAGATATTGTTGAGTTCGCTTGTATTTAAGTATTTATCCCGTGCAACTCTTTTTTCCAACTGGTCAATGATCTTTACTGTTGTTTCCACGCCGACATCGGCACTTACGAGTGCGTCCTCTACACTGTCCAATACTTCTTCATCGACCGTGCTTTTTCCTACAACAGCTTTTGCTATTTTTCCAAAAAAGCTCTCCTTGGTTTTTTGTAAACCCTGGTCCAGAGATTCTTTCTGCTCTTTTTTTCCGAATAGTTTATTAAGAAAACCCATGATGATTGTTTTTTAAATGATTCGGGATACGGGGCCCGTGATGGGAGATTCGGGGCCCGGGATGCGAGATCCGGGATCTGGGATCCCGAGCTTGGGCTTCGGGATACGAGATGCGGGCTTCGGGATGCTGAATAGTATGACTCAGATCATTTCATTCCGAATCCCTATCCCGTATCTCGTATCCCCTATCCCTTAACCATCCCCTCTCCGCTCCCCCAAATAAACAAAGCCATTCTGAATAAACAGAACAGCTTTATCATAATTATTTCATACAAGGTAAACTTAGCTGACTAAGAATTCTTTGATCTTATCTTTGTGAACGATCGCTTCTTTAAAAGTATAAGCTCCCGTTTTAGGGCTACGCAAAGTACGAATTACTTTACTCCAGTTTTTTGCATCCGCTGCTGCTTTCTGATCTTTTGTTTTTATCGCGGTTTTAGCTGCTTTAGCCATAATATTGATTTGATGATTTGATGATTTGAAAATAAGTCAATTACGACTCATAAATCCATCCTCAATCCGGTTTATTATTTAATTTCTTTGTGAACAGTAACTTTTTTAAGAATTGGGTTGAATTTTTTCAACTCCATACGCTCCGGGGTATTTTTTTTGTTCTTGGTAGTGATGTAACGGCTTGTACCAGCAAGGCCACTTGCTTTATGCTCTGTACACTCCATGATTACCTGCACCCTGTTTCCTTTCTTTGCCATTTTGTTATATTTTGTTTTTATTCCTTCCCCCCGTAGAAGTCAGGTGGGGCTTAAATTTTTACGCCTGCAGCACGCATTCCTTTTACTACAGAATACAAACCATTCTTATTGATGGTCCTGATCGCTTCTGATGATATTTTCATAGTAACCCAAATATCTTCTTCAGCTAAAAAATAACGCTTGGTCTGTAAATTTGGTAAAAACCTGCGCTTTGTTTTAATGTTTGAATGAGAAACCTTATTACCTGTGATCGGCTTCTTTCCTGTAACCTGACATACTCTGGCCATATTCCTTATTTTTGGACGGCAAAGGTAAGGATTTAACTCAATAATTAATGTTTAAGATCAACTATTTTTGTAAAACTATTATTAACACAAATAAAATCCCCCGTCGGGGCCAAAATTAACCTCAAAATCCTACACTTTTATGGGGCACCACGTTCATACTGTTTTCAACGAGGGCATGTCTTTTACTTCAACTATCAACGCTCACCAGGTATCAATGGATAGCCACGAAGATGGCGGCCATGATACGGGTCCAAGCCCGAAAAGGCTGATGCTGGCTTCGCTTGCAGGTTGCACGGGTATTGACATTGTAATGATTTTACAAAAAATGAAGGTGGATTTCAGCGATTTTTCCCTTGATATTGATGCCACTCTCACGGAAGAACATCCGAAAATATACAACCATGTTAAACTGGTTTATAAGATAAATGTTGCTGAAAAAGACAGGGCTAAAATGCAGAAGGCTGTTAATCTCTCCCAGGATAAATATTGTGGGGTGAGTGCCATGTTCAGGGCGTTTTCGAAATTAGAAACAGTGATCGTTTATTTATAACGGGAATCGGGAATTGTCAATAGTGAGTGGTGAAATCTTTAAAGGTTTCACTATTGACCATTCACTATTCACTTTTCGTGTCTCTATTGCCGATTCCCGTTTGCCGATTGCCGGGCTGCTCTCAACACCCTCAGCATCTGCAGCAACACTGCAAACATGATCAGCCCAAGCCCAAAGAAAAATTCCTTGTGCAATAATTTATTCTCATGAAAGAAAATAAATGCCAGGATGATCCCGTAAACAGGCTCAAGGTTATAGGCCAGATTTGCTGTAAAAGCCGATATTTTTTTGAGTGCATTTAACTGCAGATTAAAGGCCACGATCGTACACAATACCGCCAAAATGAGCAACCATCCCCAATCGGTAAATGTTGGAAAATAATATGTGGCAGGAAATTGAGTCAGGTAAGCGGGGAGCAATAAACTTAATATGATAAGCCCCCCACCCAACTCATATAATGTAAGCAGCCGGGGAGAGAAACGGTTCAACAGTTGTTTATTGCAGATAGGAAATATGGCACTTCCCATTGATGATATCATACCGAAAATGATCCCCACCTTATACTGGGGATAAAAGTCAAATATCAGGTATATGCCTGCAATCGCAACAATCCCAATCAATAATTCAGCAGGAATAAGTTTTGTCTTTAAAATAAGTGGTTCAAACAATGCAGTAAAAAAACCGGAAGCTGACAAACACACCAGTCCCACAGAGACATTTGCGTATTTGATACTTCCATAAAAACAAACCCAGTGAATGGCGATTATTAAGCCCACCCCGCTTATTTTTAATGTATCCTTAAATGGAATCCGTTTTAATTCCTTTTGGAAGAACATGATCACAGCAAGAACTACAACAGTAACCAATAAGCGATACCACACCAATAGCCCTTCATTTAAAAGTATCAGCTTTCCAAGAATGGCAGTGAAGCCTGCGAGAAAAACCGCTATGTGTAGTTGAAGGAAAGCTTTTTTCATTGGAGACAAAAATAGTGAATGGTGAAATGTGAAATCTTTGACGTTCACATAGTTTATCCAGTCCTGGTATTTATTCGAAGTTTAGTATTGCGTAGAGAAATTAAAAACTTCCAGGTTTTCACCATTCACCATTCACTATTCACATTTCCCGATTGCCCTTTGCCGCCAGCAGAAAAAATTGTAAAAAATGACAAGACATCGCTACCCAAAACCAAACATGATTATATTTGCCCACTTATAACTACTAACATCGATATATGAGTTTTAAAAGAACGAACAACATTACGGGCTGGATGGTATGCCTAATCGCCTGCGCTGTGTATATAATGACTATGGAAGCTACAGGTAGTCTTTGGGACTGTGGCGAATTTGCTTCAAGTGCATACAAACTTCAGATCCCCCATCCCCCCGGGGCACCGTTATTCGTTTTGATCGCCAGGCTTTTTATGGCGCCATTTGATCCTCATCATGCAGCTACCGGTGTTAACCTTATGAGTGCATTGGCCAGTGGGTTTACTATTTTATTTTTATTTTGGACTATTACCCATTTTGCAAAAAAAATCGTACAGAAAGATGGTACTGAACTTAACAACGATAAGATAATTGCAGTAATGGCTGCAGGAGTGGTTGGCGCTTTGGCGTACACTTTCTCCGATTCGTTTTGGTACAGTGCGGTAGAAGGTGAAGTATATGCGCTTTCCTCATTTTTTACGGCGCTTGTTTTTTGGGCCATGGTTAAGTGGGAACAAAGTGTAACAGAAGAAGAAGAACAAGGCATCAAAGGCCATTTTACGAAAGCCGACCGCTGGATCATTCTCATATTTTACCTGATGGGCTTATCAATTGGTGTGCATTTATTAAACCTGCTTACCATTCCGGCAATTGTTGTTATTTATTATTATAAGAGGTATAAAGTTACAAACTGGGGAACCTTCTTTGCATTCCTTATAGGTTGCGTGATTACAGGTGTTGTACAAAAAGCAGTCATAGTATGGAGTATTAAAGGTGCAGGCAATATGGACATATTGTTTGTAAACAGTTTTGGATTACCATTCTTTTCAGGCTTTGCTTTTTTCTTTGTGCTGATTGCGGTGTTGGTTTATTTTGGCCTTCGATTGGCCAGCAACAAGAACTGGAATTTTTTAAAATTAGGCTTGTGGAGTTTTTTATTCATGCTGCTTGGCTACTCTACGTACTTCACAACAATGGTGCGCAGCAGTGCAGATCCTTCAGTTGATATGTTCAACGTAGATAACCCCGTGAGCCTTGTGGGTTATGTTAGCCGTGAACAATATGGTGACTGGCCCATTTTATTCGGACAGGATTTTACGGCGCAGGTGCAGGACACCAAGATCACTGAAACGTATATCCGCTCGAATGGTAAATATGAAAAAAAAGGAAGAAAAGTAGAATATGTTTACAATCCTGAAGATATCCATTTTTTACCTCGTATGTGGGATCAGAGCAATGACCAGGGGCATGCAGATTATTATGCAAATTTTGCAGGTATTGAAAAAGATAAAGACGGAAACTGGACCAGTGCGCCAACGATGAAAGATAATATTGCTTTCTTTATGCAATACCAGATCAACTGGATGTACTGGCGATATTTTATGTGGAATTTTGCCGGAAAACAAGATGACGTGCAAGGTGTAAGCATGGGCAATGTGAGAGATGGTAACTGGAAAACCGGCATTGGCTTCTTTGACCAGTTGCGTTTGGGAGACCAGGACAAATTACCCGATAGCATAAAACACAATAAAGCGAATAATAAACTTTTTGCATTGCCTTTCATCCTGGGACTGCTTGGTTTGTTCTATCAAATTAAAAAAGATAAAAGAGATGCGCTGGTCGCAGGTTTACTTTTCTTCTTTACAGGTTTTGCTATCTGCCTTTACCTTAACCAGGCGGGTAACCAACCCCGTGAGCGTGACTATGCATACGTAGGTTCCTTCTATGCCTTTGCGATTTGGATAGGCATTGGCGTTCTTTATGTAAAGGACCTGCTTTTGCAGGGTATAAAAAATACCAGGACCGCAGGCATCGTTGCAGGAATTCTCTGCTTATTAGCTGTACCAGTATTAATGGCCAGCCAGGAATGGGATGACCATGACCGCAGCCGTAAATTGCTGGCAAGGGACCTTGCTACAGATTACCTGGAAAGCTGTGCCCCAAATGCCATCCTGATTTCATTTGGTGATAACGACACCTACCCGTTATGGTATGCACAGGAAGTAGAAGGCATCAGGCCAGACGTGCGGGTGATCAACAGTAGTTTACTTGGCACCGATTGGTATATTAATCAACTGCGGTATAAAGTAAATCAGAGTGCACCGATCGACCCTATCTGGAACACATCACAAATAGAAGGTTCAAACCGGGATGTGATCCGCTACAATCCAAATAGTGGAATGGAAGGAAAGCCAATGGACCTTTACACAATGATGAAAGATTATGCAGGTTCTGATGATCCCGCAAAGGGCGCTCTTGAAAACCAGGGTGAGATCATGAACACCTTCCCTACTAAAAAAGTTTTTATCCCCGTGGATCTTAACCTTGTCAGGCAAAATGGAACAGTAAATGAAAAAGATACCGGTGTACTTAACCAGTTGACATTTGATATCCCGAAAAATTACTTATATAAAAATGATGCGGCTATATTAAATATCATCGCTGCAAATAAATGGAAACGCCCGATCTACTTTACTTCCCCTTATGGCGAACTGGGTTTTCAAAATTATTTGCGCCAGGATGGCCTTACTTATCGCCTTGTTCCAATTGCCAACGGCGGGACCAACCAGGATTGGGTGATGGACAAAATGATGACCAAATTTGTTTTTGGAAATGCTGACAAACCAGGTGTGTATTATGATGAGGAGAATCGCCGTCATTTAAACAGTATCAGGCTTTCTTATGCACAGGCAGCAGGTGATCTTGCCAATGCAGGAAGATCAGAAGATGCGAAAAAATTATTGAACAAATGCGATAAAATGATGTTGGAAGAAAATTTCCCCTATGGTTCAGTTAGCCGTAGCCAACAACACAACCAGATCGCTATGCAATTTTTATACGCTGCATACCGGGCCGGAGATAACGTGCTTGCAGCTAAAGTTGCCAGGAGCCTGAGAAAAGATATGGAACAGCAGGTACTTTATTATCAAAGCCTTTCTGATAACAGGAGAGACATTCTTAGCTATGAAGAAGAGCGGAATGATAACCTCCTGAAGGGACTATTGCAACTGGAACAGCAATTTAAAGATCCGCCACTCATACAGGAAAGGCCCGTAGCACCCGGAGCGCAGCCGCCGCCGCAAACAGATACCGCACATCCGTAAATAATTTGAGCATTTACACAATTCGTAAACTTGTAAACGCTCAAACTTTTGAAACTTTTATAATATAAAGCCCATGAATAAATCATGGGTTTTTTATTTAACACAGCAACAAAACACACAAGTTATTTGTTACGTAACTTGTGATGCTGACGTTGAGCCATAGCAAAGATGATTGGGTGAAAAGTTACAAATTTGGTAAACCCATTCAGCCGATCAACGTATCCACCGTTAACCCGTAAATTTTTCTTCATGCGCAGTTTTAACTTCTCAAAATATGATCCATCAGCAAACGAAAAAAGTAGTTTTGAAAAACTGCTTGATCTTTTCACGCAATTGCTTACTCATACAAGTGGTGATTTTAATGAAGCAATGCAATGGCTGAATGAACTGGACAAAGAATACAAATTAACCAATGAAGATTATGGAATCGGTGATTTTTTGGAGGACCTGAAAGAGAAAGGATACATTGATGAGAACAAACAAAATGGTGAAATAAAAATCACCGCAAAAGCAGAACAAACCATCCGCAAAAAAAGCCTGGAAGAAATTTTCGGTAAACTAAAAAAAACAAAGCAGGGCAATCACAATACATTTAAACCCGGCGGTGGCGATGAAATAAACCCGGAAACCAGGCCCTACGTATTTGGCGATACTATGGAGCAAATCGATTTTACAGAATCCATTCGCAATGCACAGATCAATCATGGCATTGAACATTTTCATATGCAGGAAGATGATCTTGAAATCAGGGAAACTGATTTTAAATCGCAGACCTCCACTGTATTAATGATCGATATTTCCCACTCAATGATCTTGTATGGTGAAGACCGCATCACGCCGGCCAAAAAAGTAGCAATGGCATTGAGTGAACTGATACAAACCAAGTATCCGAAAGATACATTAGATATTGTTGTATTTGGAAATGACGCCTGGACGATTGAAATAAAAGACCTGCCGTATTTACAGGTTGGGCCCTATCATACAAACACAGTTGCAGGGTTACAACTGGCAATGGAAATTTTACGCAAGCGGCGCAATCCAAACAAACAAATATTTATGATCACGGATGGCAAACCTACCTGCCTGAAAGTTGGAACAAAGTATTATAAGAACAGTTTCGGCGTTGACAGGAAAATTCTCAACCGATGCATGAGCCTTGCTACACAATGTAAAAAATTAAAGATACCGATCACTACATTTATGATTGCAAGTGATCCATACCTGCAACGTTTCGTACAGGAATTTACCGAAACAAATAATGGCAAAGCATTTTTTGCATCCCTGGATAAACTGGGTGCGTTCATTTTTAAGGATTTTGAAAGCGGGAAGAGAAAGACAGTATATTAAAATAGTTAAGAGTTTAGTTTAGAACTATGAGTTGGTTGTAATAAAAGTTAGCCCCAACTATATAACAGCTACTCATAACTCATAATTCTAAACTCATAACTAACAGAATAAGCATCAGATAAATTAAAACTACAAAATGGACATAAGCAAAATCAAAACAATTGGCGAATTAAAGAAAAGCGGGTACGTTTCAAGATCAATCAAAGACGAAATAAGAGCTAATTTAATAAGCAGGATTAAAGCAAAAGAAAACCCTTTCCCTGGCATTTTGGGTTATGAGGATTCGGTAATTCCCGACACAGAAAGAGCATTGCTGAGCCGGCATAATATTTTATTCCTGGGATTAAGGGGACAGGCAAAAACCCGTTTGGCAAGACAGATGGTTGAATTGTTGGACGAATACATTCCAATCATCTCCGGAACAGAGATCAATGATGATCCTTTCCATCCCATTTCAAGGTATGCATTGGACCTCCTGGAAAAAGAAGGAGATAATACTCCCATCGAATGGTTGCACAGAAGTAAAAGGTATGGTGAAAAATTGGCTACTCCCGACGTTAGTGTTGCAGATCTGATTGGTGACATCGATCCAATAAAAGCCGCAACATTAAAACTAAGTTTTGCTGATGAACGCGTTCTGCATTACGGAATTATTCCAAGAAGCAACCGCAGTATTTTTGTTATAAACGAGTTGCCTGATTTGCAGGCAAGGATCCAGGTATCGCTTTTCAATATTCTGGAAGAAGGTGATTTGCAGATCAGAGGTTTTAAACTGCGGCTACCGCTGGACGTGATGTTTGTATTTACCGCAAACCCTGAGGATTATACAAACCGCGGAAGCATCGTAACGCCGCTAAAAGACAGGATAGAAAGCCAGATACTCACTCACTATCCCAAATCATTGGAAACAGCACTGGCGATTACAGCACAGGAAGCCGACATTATCCAGGAGCAACATGACAAAGTAAATATAAGTGACCTCATTAAAAGGCTTATTGAACAGGTTGCTTTTGAAGCCAGGGAAAATGAACTGGTGGATAAAAAGAGTGGCGTAAGTGCAAGGCTCACCATTGCAGCTTATGAAAATGCAATAAGTGCTGCGGAAAGAAGGGCAATCATAAATGAAGAAAAAACCACGCAGGTTTGGCTAAGCGATCTAACCGGCATCATCCCATCCATCACCGGAAAAATAGAGTTAGTATATGAAGGTGAACAGGAAGGGCCCTACCAGGTAGCTTATAATCTTTTAGAGAAATCAATCCGTACACAATTTGTGCAATACTTTCCCAATCCCGATTCATTAAAGAAAAAGAAAGTGAAGGAAACACAGCCGGCAGATAATCCGTATAAGGCGGTTACAAGATGGTTTGATGCGGGCAACAACCTCAACCTTTTTTTAGAGACAAAGGATGCTGATAAGATTCAGATGCTGTATAAAGTTGATGGACTGCATGCCCTGGTGAAAAAATATTACAATGCTGCTGATGAGAAAGAAAATGCCTTGTTGATGGAATTCGTGTTACATGGATTGGCAAGCTATTCACTCATCAGCAAAAAAATACTGGAAGGAAAGATCGAATTCAAGGATTTAATGGGAAGCATGCTGAATATGGGATCGCAGCATTTTGAAGAAGATGATTTTAATGAAGAAGATTTTAATTAAAACATATTTGCCACTAAGGCACGAAGGCTCAAAGAGGCACTCAGAAAACGCTTTGTGTTATTTAGTGCCTTAGTGTCTTTGTGGTAAAAAAATAATCTCAACATCAACAATCGTTACAAATATTTGCCACTAAGGCACGAAGACTGAAAGGGGCAAAAAGGAAATGGTTGTGTTACTTGGTGCCCTAGTATCTTGGTGGCAAAAAATAAATCACTGATAAAATAATCCTCATATTAATCCTCTTGATTGCTGAAAATTGCGAAAAAATCTTAATTTAAAGCATGAGAAAAATTGCCTTCCTCCTGATAGGAATATTTATTTTCCTTGCTTCATATTCACAAACTGCGGTGGTGGATTCCTTTAAAAGAGAACTCGCAAAAGCATCTACCGATGAACAAAAAGTTACCTTACTTGGTTACCTGAGCCGAACACTCATGAACGTAAGCCTGCCTGAATCTGATAAATATGGCCAGCAAATGATTGAAGTGGCCGAAATGAGCCGTGACAGGAAGCTGATGATAAAAGCTTTTTTAGCCAATGGTGACCGTTATTCTAATTTGTCTGGAAGAAAAGACAATATTGATAAGGCTATCAATTATTATAACCTGGCACTTGACCTTGCCAGAACAAACAAACTGGATGAACAAACCGTAAGTTCCTATATCAGTTTATCGGAAATATCAAGGGCTATTCCGGATGGCGACAAAGCACTGAATTATTGTAACCAGGCATACTCGTACGTTAACCTGATAAAAAACGACAGCCTTGCTGCGAGGGTAAATCTTGAATTCGGGTCAATTTATTTATTAAAGAGTGAAAAAATCCTTGCGTTAAGAAATTATATGTCTGCATTAAAAATCGGTGAAGACATTAAAAATCCGGGGATATTAAGGGCCGGATATAGCAGGTTATCGTCATTCTATGCTGTAATTGAAGATTATGACAAGGCGATTGATTATAGAGTGAAAGCATTAAAGGAACTCGATAACATAAAAACAGGCCAAACACCTTATAATAAAATTCAGGATCTTGTAAGCATTGGCGATCTCTATGGCCTTAAGAAAAACAATGAGATGGCAATGTCTTATTATGAAAAATCCTTAAAACTGGCCGATTCATTAAAGTTTGAACCCATAAAAGCCATGGCCTACCGCAGTATAGTCAACAATTATCTCAATGCCAATCAACCCCAAAAAGCACTTGTATATTTTAATGAGCATCCGCAATTAAAGAATTTTTTGCAGGCACTAAATTTTGGCCATTTCGTTGACCAGTCTTACGGGTATATATACATGCAGTTGGGTAAATATGATTCTGCAAAATACTATTATGAAAAAGTAGCTCCTTTTTTTGAAAGTTCGGTTAATAGTGGCAACCAGTTTGGTTACAATTATCAACTGGGATTACTTTACAGAAAAACGGGAGAGAACGACAAAGCTTTGGGACATTTACTAAAGGCTAAAGAATTGTCAGAGCAAATCGGTGAATTACAAACGATGGGATCTGTAGTTGCACAACTTGATTCCCTGTACCAGGCAAAAGGAGATTATAAAGAGGCTATGCTTTATTCTTCGCTGAACTACAAGTACAAGGACAGTGTAGAAAAACTGGGCAAAGAAAAAGACATGTTACAAATTGAAGCAGCAGATGAACAGCAAAGGCTTGCAAGAATACAAAAAGAAGAGCTGGATCAAAAACATAAACGTCACAATATTCAGTACATGCTTATTATTATTGGGATCATCACATTATTTATTGTGATGGTGATGATGGGTATGTTCAAAGTTTCTGCAACAACCATTAAAATGATCGGGTTCTTTGCCTTCCTGATGTTTTTTGAATTTATCTTCCTGATTTTGAAGAAAAATATATATGGTTTTACAAAAGGGGAACCCTGGAAGGACCTCTCATTCATGATACTCCTGGCCGCCATCCTGTTGCCACTTCATCACTGGCTGGAACACAAGGTTATTCATTATCTCACTTCTCACAACAGGCTTACGGCCTCAGGGAGGGGGTTAATGAATAAGCTATATAAACGCAAGGCAACTCAAAAAACTCAGAACGGCTAATTTTTATTTCAAACGATATTCACTTCACGTTCTAAGGAAATGCCAAACTTGTTATCCACGCTTTGCAGGATCTCGGTACTCAGTTCATAAATTTCATTGCCTTTTGCATTTCCATAATTAACGAGTACCAATGCCTGCTTTTCGTGGCAACCAGCATCGCCTTTTCTATATCCTTTCCATCCACAATGTTCGATAAGCCAGCCAGCGGCAAGTTTTACCCTGCCATTATTCAAACGATAACCAACAATGGAGGGAAATTGTAAACGTAATTTTTCAAATAAAATAATATCAACTTCGGGATTTTTAAAGAAACTGCCGGCATTGCCGATTAATTTGGGATCTGGTAGTTTGCTTCGGCGTATATTCATCACCGCTTGTGCAACTGCTTTAATGCTCAATTCCCGCACTTTCATTTTTTCAAGCTCTTCCTTTATTGCTCCGTACGAAATATTGAACACGGGCTTCTTATTGAGCTTATAGGTGACTGCAGTAATTATAAACTGCCCTTTGTACTTATTCTTAAAAATGCTTTCCCGGTAACCAAATGCACAGTCTGTTGCACTAAAGGACACAGGTTTGCCTTCTTCTATGTGTAATGCTTCTAAAGAATGAAAGACATCTTTTATTTCCACGCCATAGGCTCCGATATTCTGCATCGGTGATGCCCCAACGTTACCTGGTATCAAGGCGAGATTTTCGATGCCCGCATAATTATTTTCAAGGCAATACAAAACAAAGCCATGCCAGTTCTCCCCTGCTCCCGCCTTTACATATACATGCTCTTCGTCCTCACCTATTTTTTCAATACCTGTTATTTCATTTTTAAGAACAAGCCCATCAACATTTTTTGTAAAAAGGATATTGCTGCCACCGCCAAGGATGAGGGGGTTTGGAGTTTGTTGTTTGGAGTTGGTTAGAAGCTCTGCAAGATCATCAACATCTTTAAATACAGAAAAGTATGAAGCCCAAACTTCGATGCCGAATGTGTTTAGGTTCTTGAGGGATATGTTTTTTTCGATAGTCATTCTGTGTAAATCTAAGATGTAAGATTTAAGATATAAGATATTTTTAATTTCGAATCATAATCATTATGAAACCATGTAAATCTTAGATCTTAGATCATCCATTTACGAGGGATCAACATCGGCAACTATAGTCACCGCCTTAAATTGTTTTTCTGAATTGAGCAGATTAATGTGATTGCGAATCACTTTTTTATACGTTAAACTCATGCCGGGTTCTTTTGGAAGCTTTAGCAGGATGTTCATCAGGTATTCGTTTCTCAATCTTCCAACTACCGGTGCGGCAGGCCCATCAACATAATCTTTCAGGTCCATGCGCAGCAGCGATGCAAGTTTATCTGCTGCGGCATCAAGCAATGGTTTGTCTTTGTGTTTTAATGTTATCAAAACGATCCGGCTGAATGGCGGATAGAAGAATGCCCTACGCCCCACCAATTCATAATCATAAAACTTTTTGTAATCATGTTGCTCCACCATTTTAATAACAGGGTGATTTACATTCATCGCCTGGATGAGTACCTTGCCCTGTTCATTTTTTCTGCCTGCCCTTCCACTTACCTGTTCCATCAATTGAAAACCTCTTTCATTTACGCGAAAATCTGCGAAGCTCAACAATCCGTCTGCATCTAAAATACCAACAAGGCTTACATTGTCGAAGTCCAGGCCCTTTACCACCATTTGTGTGCCTACTAAAATATCCAGGCGCTGTTGTTCAAATAATTGTATCAAAGTATCGTGCGCATTCTTTCCGCGAACGCTATCAACATCCATCCTTGCAATTTTATTTGCAGTAAAATCCTGCTCCAATTGTTCTTCTATCTTTTCTGTTCCAAAGTTTTTTTCGAGCCAGTTATTTGTACCGCAAGCCGGGCAGGTCACCAATTTAGGATACGTACTTCCACAATAATGACAATGAAGTTTATTACTGTATTTATGCAATGTCAATGACACATCACAATGCGTACATTGGGGAATAAAACCGCAGGTACCACAAATCAGATAAGGATTGTAACCACGCCTGTTTTGGAAAAGTATCACCTGCTTATTTGCAGCAAGTGTTTTTTGCATGGCTTCCTTTAACTGAGGGCTAATCATCACCTTTCCTTTTTGAGCAACCTGCCTGCTGTTTATAATTTCAATGAAAGGAAGTTTTATGCCACCATACCTTTCTGATAATTCAACCAAGGCATATTTATGCTGGCTAGCATTGTAATAACTTTCCAATGAAGGCGTAGCACTTCCTAATAAAACTTTTGCGTTGAAGGAAGCCGCATAATAGATCGCTGCATCTCTTGCGTTGTATCTCGGTGCAGGATCCTGCTGTTTATAAGATGAATCATGTTCCTCATCAACGATTATAAACCCAAGGTCATTGAATGGAAGGAACAGGGCACTTCTTGCACCGAGGATGATCTTTAATTCGCCACTCCTGATCTTATTCCACAATTCAATTCTCTCCTGGTCGTTGAATTTCGAATGATAAATGGCAATATTGCCACCGAAATGTTTTTGCAGCCTTCGGATGATCTGCGCTGTAAGAGCGATCTCAGGTAAAAGATAAAGCACCTGTTTGCCTTTACTAAAATATGCTTCAATAAGCTTGATATACAACTGCGTTTTTCCACTGCCAGTAACACCATGAAGCAGGCATACATTTTTTTCTTCAAATGCATTTTGAAGATCACGCAGGCATTGCTGTTGGGCATCACTTAGCTCAAAATCGATTTGTACTGATTTTGGCAGAGACCTGATCCTGTCAATGGCTCTCTTTTCAACGATCAGAATATTTTTATCTGACAGCCCTTTGAGTTGGGCCGGGGTGGCCCCTGATTTTTTCAACAAGGCCGTTTGAGTTACTTCACCCACCGTTTTTTGTAAATGCAAAAACGATAACAACAGTTCCATTTGTTTTGGAGCACCTTTCCATTCGTTCAATATTGTGCTCATGGATTCATCATTGTCAAACTGCGGGTTTAATACCACATAATTTTCCTTTTTTGTTTTATATCGTTCATTTAGTTTTTCCCAGATGAAACAAACATTTTTTTCTATCAGTCTTTTAATGACGGGGTAAACATGTGTTGCATCTAATATTTGCTGTACCTCAACCAGCTGAAGCTGTTTTTTTATCAGCAATGCTTCTGCTACTAAAAATTCTTCATCAGACAGATTGGTAAAATCTTCTCCTATATCTTCATTAAAAATTAAGATCGTTTCACTGCTAAGCTTAAAGTTGGCTGGCAATGCAGCAGCCATCACTTCACCTTCGGAACACATATAATATTCGCTGATCCATTTCCACAATTGCAATTGCTGTGGATATAACAATGGATTATCATCCAGGATATTCAATAAAGGTTTTGTTTTGTAAGCAGGTTGTTTATTTATAACCGACCTGATGATACCTGCATACTTTTTATTTTTTCCAAATACTACTTCGGCCCTGCATCCAATTTTTGCGTGCTGCAATAAATGGGCGGGAATGGAATAGGTATAAACTGTTGGTAATGCCAGCGGCAAAATAATCTCCGCCCAGTAGCCGGAATTATTTTCATTGAATGCTATTTCGATTTCTGCTACCATTTATGCTTTGATCCAGCTCGCATTGTATTTTATTAATGCTGTTTCCATGATTCGATATACCTGTTGCTTCAAAAGTTCAACATCTTCCATACCATAATCTTTCACCTGAACCTCTTCCAAAAAAACAGATCTTGACCTGCCTGCTGTGAAAGAAAAAATGCTGTTATAATGAAGCCGGTCATAAGTATCCAGGAAGATAACCGGCTTAATGGGTGTTTGTGTTTCAATCGCGATCCTGAAGGCACCGTCATAAAATTCCTTCAGCGGTTTGTGCGTCATGTTAAAAGTACCTTCAGGTGCAATAACAACCGAAATATTTTTCTTTAGTGTTGCTTTAAGTTTATTTACACTTTTTGCTCTTGCATCTGCATTGCTGCGATCAACCATCACCACTGCTGCCCTGTATGTAAAACCAAAAATGGGAACTCTTGACATTTCAATTTTACCCAGGATGCGAATCCGGTAATTCCTCAATGTTTTCATCAAAACCGGGATATCAACGTAAGAGATATGATTGAAAACAAATATAACAGGATGGTTGGGGTTGTAATTTTTATCGGAAATGGTTTTATGAGGCATCCCCCACAGGAACATACCGGCATCCGACCAAAAAGTAGCTATTATATATATAAGGTTACCCCGCATCGTTTCACCAAAAAAGCTGGTGAGTAATACAAACGGAAATAGGATAAGCATCAGGAGCAGGAAAACCAGTATGGCGTAAATGCTATATATTATTTGTATAAGCCGTAGAAAGTACCGCATAAATTTGTGCAAATATAGATAGAATTGGCGCCTGCCAGCAGGCTTTCCGTTCTAAATCACTAACTTCTAACAAGTTAGCTATTTTTCAAACGTTTATAAACGCTTAGTATTTTGAATTTCATGGGAGTTGAAAAAAAGATTAGCAAACAACTTAATAAATGAGTGCAAAACCCTACCTTTGCCGTCCTAAATTTGGGCTCAATATGTTAGCAGTAGTAAAAATCGCAGGTCAACAATTTAAAGTAAAAGCCGGAGACAGCTTATACGTTCCTCACATCGAAGGTAAGGCAGGAGATTCAATAGAATTTTCTGAAGTTTTGTTAACGCAAAACGGATCAACCGTAACCACGGGAACAAATGTAACAGCAGTAGTAAAAGCGGAGATCATTTCTGATCTTATTAAAGGCAATAAAGTAATCGCCTTTAAAATGAAAAGAAGAAAAGGTTTCCGTAAAAAGCACGGACATCGTACGCAGTACACACACATAAAAGTAACTGCAATTGCATAATTGTTTTTTTGAAAAATAAATGTTCAAAAAACAAAAAACAAAAGTTTAAAAAATGGCACACAAAAAAGGTGAAGGCTCGGTAAAAAATGGTCGTGATTCACAAAGCAAAAGATTAGGTGTTAAGATTTATGGTGGTCAATCTGCGATCGCAGGAAACATCATCATTCGTCAACGCGGAACAACTTATCATCCAGGTAAAAATGTAGGTCTTGGAAGAGACTTTACAATCTTTGCATTGACTGATGGAGTTGTTGAATTCAGAAAAACAAAGGCAGATAAAACTTTTGTTTCTGTTACTCCGGTAGAAGCTATTGCATAATTTTTTTATATTTTTTTTTGGTAGTTTGAAAATAGTATTTATTTTTAAGTATTATTTTACTAACCAATTAAATTTTAAAAAATGGCAACAAAGAAAAAAGCTGCTCCAAAAAAAGCCGCTCCTGCAAAGAAAGCTGCTCCTAAAAAAGCTGCTGCAAAAAAAGCTGCT
>JBDSBG010000071.1:0-27241 GCA_039921685.1 Ferruginibacter sp. | reverse complement strand
GTCTATCCTACCGATACTCGAAAATCTGTAGTTTCGTCAACAAGTATGCTTTTCGAGACTTCATCGAACGGTTCACTTTCGTTCAGCTCTCTTACATATACCTGACATCTTTTTGATGCCTTTTCTTTATCGCTCAATACCATAACTTTTGATTACAGCATCATGAAGTAGTTTATATACTCCTACCGCAAGGCGTATATGAAGGGACTTCCTTCATCTCTTTTAAAGCATTGAAAAAGAATTTATACCCTCTTTCATTCGTGACACACTCGAGTAAGCAAGGGGATTTTCACCACCTGCTCCTCACAGAACCGTACGTGAACCTCTCGATTCATACGGCTCTTCAAGATGCTTCTTTCAATTAATAAGCTGGGCATATACTCCAATGAGCAAAGAGACTGGGCTGCATCCTGTACAATGTATTGAGCCATCTTCGGCAGCATCCAGCCATCAAACACTACATCCAAATAAAGATTAGATAACAACGGGCTGATTACTCCACCTTATGCTGTGCCACGATCTGGTTGTGTAAAGCTCCCATCTTCATTCAATATCCCCGATTTTAACCAACGACTAACGTAAAGGCTTACCCATTTTTCTTTACAGTAAAATTGTACTGCCTTCAGCAGCTTGTCGTGTGGTATGGTATCAAAATAACTTTTGATGTCCAGTGTAATTACATACGGATACTGGCGGCAGTTGAACTTCGCCCGGCTAAGGGCTTCATGCATACTTTTACCCGCACGATAACCATAAGAGTTCTGATGAAAATAAGGTTCTAAGCATTTTTCCAGGTGAACACGTACTACCTGTTGGGCTATCCTGTCTAATAACGTGGGCAGCCCTAACAACCTTTTACTGCCATCCTTTTGAGGATGCTGACTGCCTTGATGCTTTTTGGAAAACAACTCCCTGATGCAAGCCGTACCCACAACTGATACAGTATTCTGCTGCGGTGAGTATGAAGATACTCCCACGTCATACCATCAATACCCGCTGCTTCGCCGCCTTGCTTTACATGCCGGTACCCTTCCCATACCATCATCGTGGTAACGGGTACGCTTACTCCTTGTTTGGTAAACAGTTCCATCATTCCTTTCGGTTGTTTTGTGTTTAACAATTTTTACAACTTGTGAACCCCTTCGCCACTGCTTACTTTCATAAGCTATCAACGCTACTAAGAAAACACTTGCCTACCGGCAGGCAGGTCCGTCCGTAACCAAGCCTTGGTTTCGGCGGACGTAATTCTGCAGGGCTTTAGTTCTAAACTTCAACTTTTGTTTACTAATTTAGCTTCGGTTCCGGGTGAATAGATGGTAAATTCCCTAACTGCACAATACCTCGAACGTTAACGGCTAGCTTAATTGACATCATGGATAAAAAGAAACTAATAGTCAGAATATTTTGGACAATAATAATTTTATTGAGTGCCTACTATCTTTATCGTGCAATAAATTACAGGTTTGTTAAAGAGGGCATAGGCCCGACATTCTGGAATAAGCAATTTTGGTTTGTATCACATTTGATTACTGCTGTCATACCTCTTATAACAGGTCCTTTTCAATTCTGGACTTGGTTTCGTAAACATCACACCAAATGGCATAGACTAATAGGAAAAATATACATTATCGGATGCCTTTTAGGAGGCCTTTCTGCACTATATCTGAGCATTACGCAGCCATACCCGGGTTCAGTAGTTCCATCACTAATCCTGGCTATTTTGTGGCTGTTTGTAACATCAGCTGCGTGGATCACCATAAAAAGAAAGAATGTTCAAGCACATCGTTTATTTATGATCCGTAGTTATACTTTGACCTTAGACTTCGTATTTCTTCGCATTTTCTCGGACCTTGTTTACAAGCATAATTTTTTATCGTTTATAAAAAATCAGGACGTGAGAGATGCAACATATGAATGGATGAGCTGGGTTTTGCCTGTTTTAGTTGTTGAATTCTTTATTTCCTGGTTGCCTTCAATTAAGAAAATGAAATCATCAATACCCAGCCGCTAACATTAAGAACAATAGCCGCAAGCCCACACACAAAAAGCCCCCGTTAAGGATAATTTAACGGGGGCTTTCGGTTATTGTTTGTTGACCGACGCCTTGCAAAAAGCCAATATTAAAATAACTTAAGTTTTTATCCGTTGAAAAACGCATAAATTCACTTCACTCAATGTGATCCTGCAATATGAAACTTTTAATAAGCACCCGATAATCTTCACCGCAGGTGTTGGTTCAACAAAAGGCTTTGTGCAATTGGGGCTTGAGGTTGAAACAATCATCAGAAGTGCATATCCAAACTTTGCTTTCGGCGGACGGAATTCTGCCGGGCATTAGTTCTAAACTTCGGCTTTTAGTTATAAATTTAGCTTCAGTTCCGGGAAGACAGTTGGTCCATTCACCAACTGCACAAAGCCTCGAACATTAGCGGACATTATAACTAGCGACACAGCAAACATCAAACAGAGAAAAATGCAAGAAACAAAAGGATTACTTGACCAAATAAAACAGCACGACAAACTGGCGATTAGAGTAAGCTCTAATTCAAATAATAATTTACCTGAAGAGGTTATGAAAATGCTGATCCAGCCTCACAGAAAAGCTAATTATTTTTTTACTTTCATTGAAAGGGGTTCACTAACTCACAAGGTTGACTTAAATGATTTGACAATAACAAATGGGCAATTATTTTTTGTTTTGCCTAATCAAATTCATTCTGCATCTGCTCTGGAGAAAGATGACATTGAATGCTTCAAAATGAGTTTTGACCAAAACTGCTTGTCTCTACTTCCGAAGCAATTTTATTTTTTGATCAATCCATTAAACTCACAAATCATTTCATTTAACAGTGATTCAAGACAACGAGTAAAAATACTTTTTGAAATACTCAACAAAATTTTGCATTCAGACAAAGACCAAAAAGATGCTGAAATTATTTTAGCTCATGTTAATTCACTTTTGACAGAGTTGAACTACGCATATTTTAAAAGTGTTGTCAAAGAAAAATCAGAACCAAACAAACTTTCAAAATACATTGAGTTTAAAATTGCAATTGAAACTCATTTGACGGAGCAGCATTCTATAAATACTATTGCCCACAACCTTTCAGTAACGACAAATAATCTTTACAACATTGTAAAAGAGTATTCGGGAATTTCGCCCAAAGAATTTATAACAAACCGTTTGATGTTAGAGGCCCAAAGGAAACTTTTTTATTCCGAGACATCGGTAAAGGAATTGGCTTACGAGTTAGGCTTCAGCGACCCCGGTTATTTTTCAAGGCTTTTCAAAAAGAACACTGGAAAGAGTGTTACACAGTTTGTAGAAAGCATCCAGGATTTGTCATGCAATTAAAGTGAATTGTCCAGCTCACTAGAATTTACTCCAGCGACTTTTGCCGTTCATCAAAAAGTATAAAAAATGAAATCAGCATTGGTAACAGGAGCAAACAAAAGCATCGGTTTTGAAACCGCCAGACAATTAGCACAACTTGGGTATTTCGTTTACATTGGTAGCCGAGACAAAACGAAAGGACTTGAGGCGATTGAAAAATTAAAAGCAATGGGCTTAACAAATGTGGACTGCATTCAATTGGATGTTACCGACATCAATTCAATAAAATCTGCAAGACAAGAGCTTGAAGTAAAAACTAAAAGGTTAGACCTCTTAATTAACAACGCAGGCATTAGCGGTAGTTTTCCACAACCAGCGACAAAAGTTTCTCATGACACTTTACGACTTGTATTTGAAACTAATTTTTTCGGTGCAATTCAAGTAACACAAGAATTTATTGTGTTGCTAAAAAAATCAGACCAACCCATAATTGTAAATGTAACCACTGAATTATCTTCATTGACAAATCACAGCGACCAAAATTGGATATTTGCACAATTCAAACCTGCTGCTTATGGCCCATCAAAGACTGCTTTGAACGCATACACTGTAATGTTAGCGGCTGAACTCAAAGACACAAACTTCAAAGTGAATTGTGTATGCCCTGGATTTACTGCTACAGACTTTAATAACCACCAAGGAACAAAAACAGTTGAACAGGGTGCAAGTGTAATTGTAAAATATGCCACGCTTGACAAAGACGGTGCTACAGGAAAATTTTTTAGTGAAGAAGGAGAAACAGCTTGGTAATAAAGGTCTGCATAACTACAGAAGAAAAACAACGAACCGCTAACTATGCATTGCCAAAAGTCAGGGTGGGACATTGGAACTTGAAGTTAAATTTTCAGCAGTGTTTCGGGCTGGTCGGTTCCAATTTTCCTTTTGTTGTTAACTTGTACTTAATTCTCTCAATTTAGCGGTAGTGCCGGGCTGGACCAGCTTTGAATCCCTGCCCTTCGGCAATGCAAAACGTTAGCGGTCATTGTACTGCAACTCCCCAACATTCAAACCAATTAACGAAAAGACAATTTTAAACATTTGATAAAAAATAAATTCTTATTAACTTTAAGGGCAAAAAACAGACACATGAAAAATGTACCAACACTTTACGAATGGGCAGGAGACCTAAAAACCTTTGAAACTTTATTTACGAAATTTTACGACAAGGTTTTGAAAGACGATTTATTGGGAGAAGTATTTAAAAACATGTCACCCGAACATATCAAACAAGTTTCACATTTTGTAGCCGAAGTATTTGGTGGCGACAAACTTTATACAACCGAAGATAAAGGAAGCCATTCTATTATGATTGGCAAACACATTGGCAAAATGCTGACCGAAGAAAAACGCCAGCGTTGGGTACATCTTTTATTGCAAACAGCAGACGAAGTAGGTTTAAAAAGCGACCCGGAGTTTCGTTCTGCATTTGTTGGTTACATTGAATGGGGAACACGGCTTGCAGTTATCAACTCACAACTTACCGAAAATCCAATGGCATCAAATGAGCCAATGCCTAAATGGGGTTGGGGAGAAACAGGCGGACCTTACACTCCAAATGAAAACTAATATGAAACATCTAAAGATTTTCACAATCGCCTATGCGGTGTCTTATTTAATTGGCTGTAAAAACGAGCCAGCTAAAAATACCAGCAACGTAGTTCATATCGACAACATTGTGGATTTGACACATACTTTAACGCCAGAGTTTCCTTTTATCCCTGTTAAAAAATTGACTTATCCATTTGAACTAATTCCAATGGCAACATTAAAACAAAATGGTGTAGAAGCTAACTCTTGGAAAATTCACGAACATTTAGGCACACATACCGACGCACCCAACCATTTCATAGCCGGGCAGAAATCGCTTGACCAATTAGACTTAAAAGATTTAATTGTTCCTGTCGTAGTCATTGACATTGAAGCAAAAGCCTTAAAAAATAGTGATGCAGAAGTAACCATAGAAGACATAACTAAATTTGAAAAAGAATTTGGAAAAATTCCTGAACATTCTTGTGTAATGATGTATTCGGGTTGGGAAAAACATTTAAAAGATTCAATGTTTGTAGGTTTAGATAGCAAGGAAGTAAAGCATTACCCGGGTTTTTCAAATGCTGCAATAAAGTTTTTAATTGATGAAAGAAAAATTGCAGGAATCGGTGTAGATGTATTATCGTTCGACCCAGGAGTTGATGAAAATTACACAGGACACAAAACGCTTTTCTCAGCAGGAAAATGGGGCGTTGAATGTGTGGCGAACCTAAACAAAATTCCCAAAACAGGTGCGACTGTAATTATTGCAGCACCAAAAGTTGGAAAGGCAACAGGTGGATTTTCAAGGATTATAGCAGTTTGGTAGATTTGGCAGGACGAGAAGAACAAAGAACCGCTAACAAAAGTATTGCTGCAAGTTATATTCAGCATCTCGGTCAAAAAACACGAAGCATGAAAAATGTTTTTCTTTTCATTATGTCATTTGTGTCTGCGAATTCCTATAGTCAGATTTTTCCTGATAAAATAGGTGAAGTAAAACTAAAGTAACTCAAAACGATTATTAATCAAAGCGCAGCCATTGACAGTTCTTTTAAAGTTATATATGCTAATAGAGCAAAAACGAAAAATACAATTGCATTTTTTCTAAATGGAAAGTTAATAGACCCATCTTTACTAAATACTTTAAATACTCAATTCATAAAAGATATTCATACGACAAGAGATAGTAGTCGAATAAATAATGTCGCTTATGAAAATAAAATTTACATTACTACTCAAGATACTTATAGTGTAAAAAGAGTTACTCTTAAAGAGTTGAAAGATAAATATGTATTGAAAAGTAACAAGTCAGTCATTTTTATGATTGACGGTGAATTAATTGATGATGAATACGATACCTATTTGGTTGATGAAAACAATCTTTTAACGATCATTATTGACTCACTAAAAATTGTCAAAGAAAATATGGATTTAATAGTTATTAAAATATTGACAATATCTTCTAAGAATATAAGTGATAGAAACAAAATTAGAATACGATAACTTGACATTTATTCAATAAATAACCTGCAGGAAACAACCCGGGTTTGCGCAAAGCGCAGCACACGAATAAAATTTCATCATTAAATCATTTTTGCGCTTTAGTTAATGGGGAAGAGTTCTTTAGCCGCCTGCGCTTTTTGCTACGCATGTAGTGCGCAGGCTGGCACTGTGGTTAATTAAAAAATTCGTTTCTTTACAGGCACACCGGCCGGGGAGAGGGAATTCTAATTCCCCGCAGAACGGAAAGCTGCAGCGTTGGTTGCAATCTTTACAGACAGACCCCATATAATTATGAAAATTACCCTGACGTTATTATTTTCATTTTTGATTATCCTCTCCTACGGACAGAAAACGAAAACATATTTTCCTGTGTGGACTTTTCATCAGAAAAATAGTAACATCTATGGACTATCTGTTGGACTTTGGAATTTTTCTACAAATCCAAGAAACACAACAACGAACGGGCTTAGATTTTCTTTAATTGGAGAAGGCCTCATCGTGCCTTTAATTCCTTCAAGTCCAGTACCTGAAAATGACAGTTTATTTGAAGTGAGACAAAAAACTATCATTACAGAAAAAGTAAATGGAATTAACATTTCTGGGACTGGGACCGCAGGCGACTTTGTAATCAATGGCATTTCGGTCGGCGTTGTGGGACAGATAGAACATAAGGTAACTGGTATTTCTGCTGCCATTCTAATGAACTTTGCCCAGACACATAATGGAATTCAAATAGCAGCCTATAATGAAACTTACAAAATGAAAGGTCTTCAAATTGGATTGCTAAATAAAAGCAAAAGGACAAAAGGCATTCAAATCGGACTTTGGAATATTAACGAGAAGAGAAAACTTCCCTTAATAAATTGGAACTTCTTTGAATAATACTGCAACCGACAAAAGTATCAAAAGCAGGGCTGGATTGCTATCTTCGGCTGTAGTTCGCTATTAGCTTCAGTTTCGGCTGAACTTTAGTAATTTGGCTTTTAGTTATTATCTTCAATTTCAGTTTTTCAATCAGCATTTGTTCCGGGCTGGACCTTCAATGAATTCGCTGCCTTCCCAAATACTCGAACGTGTGTCCGTCACTTTGGACGGCCTCATAATGATAAAAGGCTTTTTAGGCCTACTTTTGAGTAGACACAATATGCGAAAAGAAATTTCTACCGAAAGAAACATGTTGTGTAGACAAATGTCAAAGCAACATTTAACAAATAAAAAGTATCATCTAACTATGAAAATCATATCAACGTTGATATTTGCTTTTTGCGGACTTTTTTTATTAAATAGTTGCAAAAAAGACAAATCCATCACACCTGAAATACAAGAAGTTCAGGTTAGAGTTTTAAATTCTACTGCGTGGATATTTTATCACTGCACAGTTGACCCAACGGGGACACTTTCTGATAATCCGACAGTAAATGCTTATAACTATGGACAACTAAACATTAATGCAAGTTCAGGCTATCACAGTTTTCAAAAAGTCTATAATTATTCCTGGTTCAGGCTGACCATGAATAACTCAACATATTATCTTAAACCTTATGACTACACGGGAGAGACGGCACTCGCTAATGGACGATACACTTACAAAATAACATACTCAGCGACAAATGACCAGTTGAATTTAGAGTTAATTAAAGACTAAGTAAATAAATAGACAGCATCCAGGCAGCAACGAGGAGCAAAGCGAACGCACTGTACAAAATGATTGGGCATTTGGGGCATGAGGTTGAAGCAATAAATCAATGCACATCCAGGTTGTGGTTTGGGCGAATTCCGCTGGACATTAGTTCTTAACTTCAACTTTTAATTATAAATTTAGCTTCAGTTCTGTAAGCCTCCGTCCAACTACACCATTTTAGTGCGAACGATATTTGTTATTGTTCAGCCTGAGGAAGCAATTCGCTAATCTTGTTGATAGGATGATCTGCTATTTCTTCAAGTGTATTGCGTAGCCATTGATATGGTTCAACACCATGCATTTTGCAAGTTCCCAATAATGAGTACAACATGGCACTTCGTTGTGCAGCTTCATGCGATCCTGCAAAAAGGTAATTTTTTCTTCCCACTGCTATGGGGCGTATGCTGTTCTCTACAGGATTGTTATCAATGTTGAGCATTCCGTTACCGGTATATATTGATAATCGTTCCCATCGTTCAAGGCTATACGCAAGGGCCTTACCAATGGCGCTTTTAGGAGTAGTTTGGAGATATTGTTCTTTCATCCATTTTCCTAATGATTCCAGTACAGGCACGGCCATTTGCTGACGTACCTGGGCAATCTGATCAAAGTTCAGTGCTTCTTGTTTGCATATTCGTTCTATAGCATAAAGGTCTTGTATATGCTCCAGGGCATAGGTTGCACGAACTGCATCATTTTCCAAAGCATCATGGAACATACGTCTTGCATGGGCCATGCAATGCAAAAGTGTTATCTCTTTGCGTTTATCAAAAGATTCATATCCGATATAGCCATCGGCTTGCAGGTATCCTGAGAAGTTTTCAAGTATACCTGTGGGCCCTTCTCGTCCCCGGCCTTCCTGGTAATCAAAAAATACCATTTTTTTAATACTATCCTGATACACCCAATAATAACCACGATGTGTAGTTCCTTTTTTATCCTTATCCAATACTTTTATTGGTGTTTCGTCGGCATGTAAATAATTACTTTGAAGAACAGCTACTTTTAATGCTTCATATAAAGGCATTATAAGCCTGCAGGTGGCACTTACCCAATCAGTAATCGTAGAGTAAGGTATTTTCAATCCCGTTCTTTCAAAGCGCTGCATTTGCCTGTATAAGGGAAGGTGATCAACATACTTATCAATAACAATTTGAGCTAAAAGTCCCGGACCTGCCATCGCTTTATCCAATGGCCTTGAAGGAAGTTTGCCAATGATTACACCTTCACTATGTAACTTCGCATATTTAACACGTACATATTTTTTTACAAACAATTCGCCGGGTTGGTATTCAAGTACCTCCGTAATTTCTTCACCCATCTTTTTACAACCCTTAACATCTTGTGCAGGTTCAATCATAATTTCTTCTCTGCGTAAACTTTCAGGCAACTTCATACGGCCAGGATGCACCAGGGGCTTTTGTTCAATCGTTGTATTTGCTTTTATGTAAGTGATCTTTTTTGCCTCAGCTATATTGCAGGCTGCAATTTGCTCTGCTTGTATATCAAGAGAGAGTTGTGAAGGATTTATATCTGTTGGAATAAAACGTTCATGACGCGAACCAAAGATCATTTTCTTTAAGTTGCTCAGTTCTAAGCGGAACTGCTCAATCTGTAATCTCTGGGCTACAATGATCTTATCCTTCTCATCACTGCATTGTTGAAGTAGCTCATTTTGCTGTTGAAGAACTTCAATACATTTTGCCTGATAGAAAAACTGTTCCTCCAGTTTTTTGAGACGTAAATTCTCAAGGCGGGATTGATCGTAAAGTGCTTTGTAATCTTCTGCAGGAGTGTCTTGCATTGTGATGCAAAGCTGTAGCAGCAAATTATTTTTACAAAGATTTTTTATCAACAATATTGCCACGATGTTGATATCGGGAACGGTATTTTATAGCTGCAAGAGAGATGCCTTTTAATATGAAATTTAACTGGTCTGCACTCACAGCCATGCTGCGGCAATCATGATCAAATGCTGGTAATTCAAACGTTCCTTCTTCAAGGCGCCGGTAAAACAAACTGAACCCACCGGTTTCCCATACCAGCAGTTTTAAATGAGTACGAAGCTTATTAATAAAAATAAATACATCCCCGGACATTACATTTTTATCCAGTTCATTATTAATAATTCCGCAAAGTGAATCAAAGCTTTTACGCATGTCCGTTTCTTTTCGGTAAAGATGATAACGACGGCTATCTGTAAGAGCAAGTAAGCCGCTCATGCAATAAGTTCTTTTAAGTAAGATGCCGTTACAGCCTGGTAAATCTTAATCCCTTTTACTTCTGCAAAAAGAAATGAGCTGTTTTGCAAAACGGAAGCCGTTTGAAGAAGAACAAAATTATTTTCCTTACCATTAGATGAGTTGCCATAGCGGGAACGCCATTTTGAAAACAAGGCTTCCGAGATATGGTGAAGAATGCAAAACTCTTTTGCATCCAAACCACATTGAGAAAATGATTCTAACAGATTTTTTATCTCTGCTGCTGTGCGCCGGGTACGTTTAGTTTGTTCTTGTTCCATTATGTTGTAAATTGAAATCAAAAAACAAAACTAAAGAATCAACTTAGATAGGACAAGATGTAGTTGGACGGAGGGATACTCAGTTCTGGGCGGACAGTTGGTCAATTCCGCAACTGCACAAAGCCTATAACGTTGTACGCCATTTGTAGCGATGCTTTCCAGGTAGTGAATTTAAGAATAATAAAAACTTTATTTTTTTTATAGTTAGTAGTCAATATTAAAACTGTTTTATGAAATTTTATATTTTGTTATTTTCTCTGTCTTCAACTATCACAGCATTTGGACAAACCCACAGTATTTCTGTAAACTATATGCCGTCATTTACAACTTTGGGAAAGCAAACGCAAAGTTTTGACCATTATCACTTTAAATCAAGAAATGGTAAGACCACATTTAATAGTACTGCAAATGTCCTTTATAAATTTCAAGCTACCTCTAAAATAGGGATAGGTGTAGGATTGGAATTTTCTCAACAAGGACAAAATATTAAATTTGAAACGAATAATGCGATTCCAGATAACAAAGGCAAAATATTTACTACAGAATTAAACTATTTGAGAATTCCGTTAACATTGAATTACTCAATAATTAAGTTCAACAAAAACGAACTGGTTGTATATTCTGGTTTGAATATTGGATTTGCGACAAAACGCAATGACAACTATAATGGTATTATTCTGGAAGCTATCTTATTGGCACCAGCAGATAAAAGATATAAGGATAAAGATCTGGCAATTCCTATAGGAATAAAATTTCAAAGAAAATTAAGTAAAAGTTTATATGCAAACCTTGGCTTTGAACAAATGTTCGGCTTGACAAATTCATTTTCTGAAAATGGTACATCAAAATTTGGAGTACTCTCAGAATTTAAAAACTCTAAACAAAATAGAACATCTTTAAATTTTGGTTTGGGCATTAATTTGTCAAAATAAAACGGCGTACAACATTAAGAACAATAGCCGCGAGGCCCCACATACAAAGCCCCCGTTAAACATACTTTAACGGGGGCTTTCGGTTATTGTTTGTTGAGCGGCGCCTGGCAGAAAGCCCATATTTTGCTATAGGTGGATTAGTAGAGGCCCCTGCCCTAAAGCCGAATTCCGCTGGACATTAGTTCTTAACTTCAACTTTTAATTATAAATTTAGCTTCAGCTTCGGCGCACTGTTGGTCAATTATCCAACTGCACAAAGCCTCGAAAGTTGTAGCCAATTTAATGATGCGCCTCACCATTTAACATGAAAAGAATATATCACTACATAATTTTCGCTGTTATACTTTTTTTAAGTTCGACAATTACATTAGGACAGAACAGTTATAAATTTATTGAACCTAATATCTCTTTTTCATATGACAGTACAAAACTGAAAATAACAAATAGGTATTCCAACACATTCTATGAATATGAATCATATGATTTTAAATTAACTATAGACTCTGTAAATAAGGTCAACATTAACGTAAGTGCTAAACATCCCCTGGAAAACCCTCCATCAACTTCTGAACATGAAAGTATGATGCAAAGTAAAATAGCCGAGTTTAGTAAAACTAATGATAGCAACGTTTCTTTCGTTGATTATGATAAAAAAGTTAGACACATTGGAGCCTTTTTATGTGTGGGTTTTATTCTATTGGATAACAAAGCAAATAAAACATTTACGACAATTAGGTGTATTCATATTTCACAATCAGACATGACAGAAATAAAGTTAACATCATTTAACCGGCAATCACTTAATGCTGACTACGAAATTTTGGAGCAGTTCCTTAAGGGATTTTCTAATTATTCTAAAGATGAAATATCAAAAGAAGACTCTTTAATTAAAGGGAAATACACTATAAATATTTCACAGACAACAGAAACAATTGAAAACTTAAAATGGCGAAGAAACTCTTATTTTGCGATTGTTAGAACTAACGAACAATTGCAACATAAGGTAAAAGAAGTAAGGCTTGACATTGAGTACGGCAGAGAAATATTTCCAGCGAATGAGAATGGTGAAGTTTACATCGCTTGCGCAGACAAAGAGAAAGGTATTGTTGAAAGAAAGGGTGAATTGATATTACTTACCTCATTTGGAAAACATGTGAAAATTCCGTTCACTTTAAAATACGAGAATAAATAACACAGCAAGCAACAAAAGTATTGCCATAATTGACGCTAGACTGAAGAACAATCAACAGCATTGCATATCCAGCTTTATATCCGGGGGAATTCTGTTGGTCATTAGTTCTTATTATCAAGCTTTGTTTATAAATTTAACTGCAATTCCGGGCCGGCAATTGGCCAGTACCCGACTGCGGCAATACCTGGTCGTTAGACGAAGTACCCGTTTTGCGTTGTCCCGGAATAGCCTCAGTAAAAATAAAAAACATACACAAAATATGACAGAAGCTATAATTCCGCTGCTTTCTCTAATTGCCCTGGAAGTAATTCTTGGTATTGACAACATCATATTTATTTCTATCCTGGCTGATAAGTTACCTCATGACCAACAAAATAAGCTTCGGTATTGGGGGATTGGTTTAGCTATGGTAATGAGGTTGTGCCTGTTAGCATTTATCGCATGGATCCTGCAACTAGACAAAACCTTATTTACGTTATTTAAAACTCAGTTTTCCGGCAAAAGCCTCATCCTAATTTTAGGGGGGCTATTCTTGATTTTCAAAAGCACTAAAGAGATTTACCAGAAAACTGAAGTGGAAGATGATAAAATTCCAACTGTGCCCGAAAAAAGCAACTTTAAAAGACTTTTGTCCGAGGTAATTTTACTGGATTTGGTATTTTCAATTGATTCTATCATCACCGCTGTAGGAATGGTTCAAGAACTTTGGGTTATGTACACTGCAGTTGTTGTTACAGTTGTAATTATGTTATTCGCATCTAAACCAATTAGTGAATTTATCCGCAAGCACCCATCTTTCAAAATCCTGGCGTTGTGTTTTCTTCTTATGATTGGTGTTTCACTTTTAGCAGAAGGCTTTAACTTCAAGATACCCAAAGGATATATTTATTTTTCAATGGCATTTGCATTTTTGGTTGATGTTATACAAATGAAAACCGTCAAGCATAAGGCAAGTTAAATGTTCAAATCATGCGTTATTGTGATGAAAGATGTCCTGAAAGAGCATCATCGTCGCAAACGGTGAATGGAGGCAGATCATACTTTTTCAAATCAACGACAATGTAATACAATTTGGCAAACTGAAAAGAGCCTTTACAAGAATCAGTGAAAAAATGCTGATACAGGAATTGAAGAAAGCAATCAATCGAATTGACGGGATTTAATATACCTGAGGAATAAAAACTTCGCCTAACCGGTTTTGCGCAATTGGGCGACTAAAATAAAAATATGAAAAGAGTAATTGCTGCATTCAATATGACACTTGACGGTGTTTGCGACCATACAACAGGAATTGCTGATGAAGGACTGCATCAGCATTATGCTGAATTGATAGATAATGCAGGAGTGATTTTATATGGCCGGACAACCTTCCAACTAATGCAATTTTGGCAAACATTATTGACAAATCCCTCTGCTGAAAAATCAATGAACGACTTTGCGATTTCAATAGACAAAATTACGAAACTTGTTTTTTCCAATACGCTAACAAACACAAACTGGGACAGCGCAAAACTTGCAAACAGGCCTCTTGAAGAAAAAGTCTTAGAACTCAAACAACAACCAGGAAAGGACATTTTGGTTGGAAGTCGGAGCTTGATTATTCAACTTTTAAATAGTAATCTTATTGACGAATTTCAAATTTGCATTCATCCTGTCATTGAAGGAAAAGGGCTACGGCTATTTGACCAAATCAAGGACAGGATTATGTTGAAACTTAACGAGACAAAATTATTAAACTCAGGTGCAACAGTGTTTTATTATGAACCGGCACGAGGGAACACAACAAATAGCTAAAGGTTTTACGCAACTGAGCTTGGAAGAACACAATTCTCAGGAGTGTGCATATCCAGGCTTTATATCAAACTGAATTTTACCGGAGATGAGTTCTAAACATCAACTTCTATTAATAAATTTAGTTCAAGCACCGGCCCAATATTTATGAGCCCCGCTTCCTCAAGCGCAGAATGTTAGCGGTCAGCATAAAAGACGACAAGATATAAAAGTCACAATTAAATTTTTATTTGACCATGCCAAAAATTAACATACAGCCTGACTGCGGAAATGCACCGAGAAAAATCTTTTTAAAAGACTTGTATGTTTCTTTGGCAAATGCTGATAATAAGATTTTGCATAACAACGCTCAAGACAACATCAACTGGCAAGTCGCTGGACAGACCATTGTAACAGGAAAAGAAAATTATTTGGAAGCACTAAAAGGACACCCATTATGGAGGGTTAAAGAGATTACCGTTGACACAATAATCACCCACGGACCAGATGCATCAGTAAGTGGACAAATAACAGCAACTGACAATTTAAAATATTCCTTTTGTGACATATACAGATTTAAGGGTGCAGGCGGGACATTAATAAATTCAATAACGACTTTTCTCGTTCGACTGGACTAAACACATTTGACTATCCCGAAGTGTAATGTTTTTTCAAAACAGAACACTGAACCGATGATATTGGGTTTGATACTATGCTGGCAAACGAATAAATCTCCAACCATATTGTTCGCCCAATAGCAATTAGGCCAGGTGTAATTGTGTTGAACTTTTGTTGTTAACTTCAACTTCCGTTTCCAGTTGGGCTGCGATCAGGGATTAGAGGCATATATAATTCAGCACAGCAGCAGGCATAGAACGTGAGGGGGCATTGTAAAACTACAGCTCCCAAAAACAAACAACGGACAAAAATTACCATATCGAAAAATAAAGAAGTAAAACTATGAGCAAGATTATTTTTGACAGTGGAATATCACTAGATGGTTTTTTCGCAGGCGACAACAGAAGTCCAACCAATCCAATGGGTGGTGTTTCCGGAAAAATTCACATGTGGATGTTTAACCAAAAAGCGTTCTGGGAATACTTAGGAATTGAAGGAGGCAAAGAAGACGGACCAGATGGTAAATATATCAGGGAGACAATTGCAAGAACAGGTGCATTTATCATGGGGAAAAGAATGTTTGACGAAGGCGAAGTAAGTTGGCCTGAAGATTTATACAAAGCAGATGTTTATGTTCTGACACACGAAAAGCGGGAACCCTGGGTTCAAAAAGGAACTACAACTTTTTACTTTATTAATGATGGAATAGAAACTGCCCTGGAGAAAGCAAGACAATCAGCAAAAGGAAAGGATATAAGAATTCAAGGTGGTGCGAATACAATTCAACAATTCCTGAATGCGGGGCTCGTGGACGAATGTTTCATTCACATTGCACCTGTTTTTTTAGGAACTGGTATCCGGCTGTTTGAGGGTATTGATAAAGATAAATACAATATTCAAATTGAAGAAGTAATACCGTCAGACCTGACCACACATTTGAGATACAAGCTGACGAAGAAATAAAACAACGGCCGCCTGGCATATCACTATGTCTTCATCGGTTTATCGCTATTTGTATTTGGTTGCCAGCAGCACCTGGCCTAATCTGCTCCGCTTTTCTAAACGACTTGCGCTGCAGCTGCATAACATCTAAATCAAATTCTTTTGTACTTTTATGCATCAGCGTCTACAAGGCCCGCAACAAATCCTAAACTGCACAAGCCGTAGGCCTTACACCCATCTTTTAAGAAACATTCCGTTGTAGCTATGAAGCAAAGCATTATTTGCAAACTGTGTTTGATTATAAGTACTATTTTGATTTCATGCACTTCTAATTCATCTACTGGTCCAACGGGAATTATTTTAGTAGATAGCCTTTCAAACAGCACAAAAGTGACGGATAACCAAACGGATTCAGTGTTTGAGCTAATTAAAAAGAGATCTTTTAATACCTCTTTAGATAAACGTGGTGAAATAAGATTGATCTATGCTGAAAAAATAAAAACTATTTCAGATGATTTTAAAAATCAGATAGATTCATGTTATAAATTTGCTACAAACACGAATTACAACGTAACAAAAGCCATAGTAGTTCAAAAGTTAAAGCGCTACATCGATATAATCTTCCAGATAAATCCAGAAATCTGGATGGCTTACAGAAAGGAATTTCCAATTCTTATTAACGAAAATGAATTCGCTAACTGTAATGCGGATTTAAAATCATTAGAAATCAAAACTTCTAATATTCTTTCAACTGTCCAAAATAAAGCGATTGTATTTTGCAACGAAAAAATGAAGTTCTAATTTTTGAATGCGGAATCTTTGGATGTCATGCGTCTATCAAAATTATTCAATGTTAATTGGTGCAGCACCTTGAAACCAAAACCGGCAGTGTTTCCAGGCTTTGGTATCACAGTTGAAAAATTCAACAACTGCAGCAATATCTTAACAACACCTGCAATTTCAAAACAACATGAACGTCAGTCACTGTTCAAAAAGTGCTGGGGCACAGTTTGACTGCTCAAAATTGCCGATGGCACTCCGCATGAAAGAACATCATCTGTTTTTGATTATTGCGATCTAAGTAAACTTTGTATTTTAAAAAAAAGTACGCTACCTACCGTACTTGCATGACAATTAGCGCCTGCGCCTAAATAGTAGTTTGGGCAAACCGTGATAGTACTCCATGCAACATTTTAGAAAAAAATATTAATCATATTTTAAAGCCGGGTAACCAAGAAGTCTCCGCCATAAAGCAATTTGCCCAATTATACTGGCTTCCCTGTAAATAGTGAAGCAGATCATTTCATAATAGGTCATTTTCATCCCACCCATATCAATCTGGCTGTCTAGTTTTTTATCATCAATTGCAACTAACGCTTCTCTTGCTTTTGGTGAAATTAACTCCCAATCCCTAATATATTCTTTTACTGTAGGATACTCTATACCCTCTTGGATTCCCTTATTGTTTTTAAAGAGATCTTCACGGGTTTGCTTTAAATCCGGGTTGGTTTCAGATGCCATCATGAAACGTTGCTGAACCAATGAACCTGCAAGCCAGGCCGGATGATTTGCCTGCGTGTTCAAACGATTTTGCATATCCTGTTGAGATATTCCATCAAGGCCTTTAGCGAAGAAAGCTGTTTGATAATCAAACAATGTAAGTAAAGCCTTTGTCCTGTTACTGGCAGTTTGCGTTTCCATATTTATTTATTTTTGTTGTACTGTAAAGTACTTGAAATATGCTTAAGTGAAGTGAAGTTTTGCGGCAATGAAGGGTATCTTTTGCGGCTTTTTAAAAAATATGGGCACAACAAGTATCCATTGGATCATAATGACCGCGGTAGGAGATGATATGGTAGCTCACTATTTCATTTTGAGAGAAAGATTTCTCTGTGACAAACCGTTCCCAGCCCAGGATTTTGTTCAGCCAGGGTCGTCATTATCTTACAAGCCGGTACTCGTGCGGTTGTTGACTGATGCTCATAATGGCTATTGTAAACCTACACCGGATTAAAACCTAAATTTGAACGAATGGTAGGAATTATTATTGAACTGATCATTTCATGGATCCTGCTTTGGTTTATTTGTAAAAAACATCTTTTTGTTTTAGGCTTTAAACCAACAAAAGACAGGCTGATTAATTTATGCATTGGACTCTTAATCGCAGCTGCTTGCTGTACTTTGTATCAAATAATGACAACAGCATTTATTGATAATAGCTGGGTATTAAATAAAAAACTGACTGCTGGTATAATATTCGAAAGTTCAAGATGGACATTGGTTTCTGTTTTGTATGAAGAATTAATTTTCAGAGCTGCCTTACTGTACATCGCAATTAAAAAACTAGGTGTAAAAAAGGCTTGTATAATTTCCGCAGTTGGATTTGGCATTTACCATTGGTTCAGTTTCAACGTCTTTGGAAATCCATTCATGATGGTTATTACTTTTGTAATGACAGCAATTGTCGGACTTTCCTGGGCCTTTGCATTTGCTAAAACAGGCTCTCTTTATTTACCAATCGGTTTGCATTTTGGATGGAACTTTTTTTGTATGGTTGTATTCTCCAATGGCTCAGCAGGGCAATCAATTTTTGCGAGGACAAATGACAATCAATTACAAGGTATATTATCCTGGTTGGTTTTTCTATTCCAGGTTATTGCTTTACCAATGCTTACTTTTTGGTATTTACAGTGGCTTTCGAAAAAACAAAAAATTCCAATTGATAATGAACTACAACCGCGAGCCGTTTTGCGATATGGTACTGATGAATAGGTGCTAAACGATATTAACTCTATTGACAAACTTCTCTTTCCCAAGGCAAAGGAACTGCATTGCACATACAGCATTTTCAAGATAAAATATTTTATGTTACAGAAGGGACGTATAAATTTCAAGTTGGGGATCTCATCGGTTTGGCTCGAAGTTTAATGTTCAGCTTAGTTCTTAACTTCAACAAAATATTTTCAATTGTGCATTTGTGCCAGGAGGACTATCAATTAATTCCCGGCTTTCGCAAATAACGGGAACTGAACTGTGAGTTTTACGACCCAATGATAAGAGGCGGTTTATAAGTAGGGCAACCCAATGTAAGAAACAAACAATTTAGTTATGATTATCAGAGAGGCAAAAATTGAAGACATAAAACAAATTCAAATCATAAGGAATTCTGTGACAGAAAACGCTTTATCCAATCCTGAGTTAGTAACGGACGAGGATTGCAAAGAATTTATTACCGTGAGAGGAAAAGGTTGGGTGTGTGAAATTGATAATCAGCTTGTAGGTTTTGCAATTGCCGACTTAAAAGAAAAGAATATTTGGGCATTATTTTTAGATCCCAGATTTGAGAAAAAAGGAATTGGGCAACAACTGCATAAGATTATGCTCGACTGGTACTTTTCACAGACGAAAGATAAAGTTTGGTTAGGTACTGCTTTTAACACAAGGGCAGAACAGTTTTACAGAAAAGCCGGCTGGACAGAAGTTGGAACACACGGTACAAAAGAAATCAAATTTGAAATGACATATAACGACTGGACGGCGAGCCCGAACCACTGATAAGTGTTTTGCTTCAGGCAGGTTGACTCATAAGGCTTAGTCCGGCATTTCGTTCAACAAAAACTTATATAAAAAACAATCGCAAATGAGAGAAACTGCCAGAATATCATTACTTGAAACTAAAAATTATATAACTCATATTAGCGACGATCTAACACAAAGTTTCAAAGAAGTAATAGGTGGAGACTGGGGACTTGACCAGTTAACAGATATGAATAACGTTTTCTTAATCGATATTGAAATATTTGCTGATGGTTATGGATTAGTACTTTATCCTTCTGACAAGGAAGCCACTCAACTAGGATACAAAAAACTGCTTGAAAAATATTCTGATGGCCCTTTACGAGATGATAATTACAGGTATGGTTTAGATTTCAGTTCGTATGATTTAGAAAACGAAAAAGATTCAAAAGAAATAGATGATTATTATAAATCATTATCGGGTTTTTATTTTGAATGGATTGCTAACTGTTGGGATAATGCCGGGGGAAGCTCTTTTTTGAAACCAATATACGTCATGATGCACGATGGTGCTGAATCATTCAATTTGCAAAATAAGAACTGGGTTACTGACCAGACCAAATGGTCGCAATAAAGGCGATCGCACAACAATCGCATTTGCAAAAATTGGCACAGCCAATTTTATTCTCATAATTTACCGCTAATATTCTTCCGTTATAGGCTTTACAAGTTCTAATCAGCCAGCACTTTTTTGATACGCTCCTCGTTGTGCTGGCTGCATTACGTTTAGACCAGCTTCTTTTGTACTTTTAACCATCAGGACCGGGAAGACAGTTGGTAAATTTCCTTAACTTCGTAAATCCCGGCGTTGGCAGCAATTTTATGAAACATCCTATTTCTTATTTGGCATTTATTAGCATAGTAAGTTGTATTTCAGGTTGTTTATTAACAAAAGGACATTTTACTTCTGATGGAAGTGCATTTATATGGAACAAAGATCCCAATGGGAAGTACAATGCTCATAATTTACTTCAAATAGATTCAGCTTATAAATGGATTGAAACTATCAAATCAATTTCAGAATTAAAAAAAATAAAAATTGATATTGTTTCATCAAAATTCGATCATTATGAAATTAATGACTCGATAATGTTTTTTGGAAATCATAAGGAACTAGCAAATTATCACAGCTATAAAACCTTTAGTCAGAGACTAAATATCGAGCCTGAATTACTTAAGTCAATTGTATTAAGTTTTGATAAATTGGGATTAAATCGATTTTATAGAGAAGACAAATATTTTGCATTCGTAACTCAGTCTTATATGACAACTTCCAAAGGATACTTTTATTTTATTGATACAATCCTTCCATTAAATAAAGGAGATATTCTTGATTTAAGAGATGAATCAAACAGAGATAATTTTAGAACCGCACTATTTGAGAAATTTTTAATTTTAAATAAGTATGATTCGCATTGGTATGAGTGGCAGGAGTCTAAAAATTAGTAGATAAGCCTGCTGCTAACAAAGCAAAATTGGGGGCCGGAAAGATTGTCAGCATTCGGAACACCTTACACATATACAAGCATCCAGGACTTCGCCGACACGACCCACATTATTTTTAGCACATTGCAAGGCACAAAAAACCCCGACACAAAGCCAATGCCGATAGCTATCCGGGACAAAGTGCTAAAAATGCTATCCCACATCCAACACACCCATGCTGACGAATTTCTACTTAGCTTTATCTTGATATAAACAAAGCAACTACTATCAACTTAATTTATAGCATTGAAAACCGAATTTCATATATACCCGGTTCAGCCACCTCTAAATCAATGGGTGCAGTTCATTTGGATTTCAAAGGGGGAAAATGACAGTACAAAATCAAAGATATTACCTAACGGAGTAATCGAATTGATACTGAATTTTGGAAACAAACAGAAGACACTTAACCCGGGTACACTTAAAACTGATAAATATTTCAAAAATTTTTGGGTTGCCGGGTTGCAAAGCAAACCTATCATTATTCAATCGTTAACAGACACTAATCTGATAGGTATAAGATTTCTTCCCGGCGGAGCATATCCCTTTTTTAAATTTAAAATGACGGACATTTCTGATAAAGTTGTTGAAGCTGAATGGATGGAACAGGAATTGAAAAGCCTTCGATATTCAATTCATGATTTATCAGACCATAAAAAAATAATAAAAATCATTGAGGAATATTTATGGACCAAGTTTGATGGATCTTGTTTAACTAATGAATCCGTAATGTATGTAGCAAATAAAATTTTCTTCTCCGATACAAATATTTCCATTATTGAACTGGTGCGAAAAGCTGGTTATTCGCACAAGCATTTTATTTCACTCTTCAAAAAGCAGGTAGGCACATCTCCCAAAAATCTGCAAAGGATCATGCGGCTACAAAGAGTAATTCAACTTGTGAAGGATAAGCCTGATGTTAAGTGGTTAGACATTCTTTATCAATTCCCATTTCACGATGCACCACATTTTGCTCATGATTTCAAAGAGTTAACCGGAATGACACCGGATAAATATTTATCTCTAAGAACGTTTGATGAAAATCATTGTATTCTTCGATAAGGACAATTTTTTACAATAGTCCTTTTAATGTTGTAGATAATTTTGTAATGCACAATCTATAATACCATTTTCATCGCTACAAAGAGTAATTAACCTTGTAAAAGATCAATCTTTGCATTCACCGTTGAGGTAAATTTTTTACAATAGTTCTTTGCATGTTATAGATAGTTTTGTAAAAGACTAAAGCTACATGGAAATGCAGGATACGTTTATTCATCTTAACTGGTTGGCAATATTAGTTGCTGCCGTGTCAACTTTTTTAATTGGGGGCATATGGTACGCATTGTTTGAAAAACAATGGATGGCTGCAAACAATTTTACAAAAGAATATCTTCAACAAAGAAATTTACCCCTTGTATTCGGCTTGTCCCTTCTTTTTTCATTCATCATGTCATTTAATCTTGCAATGTTCATAGGTGCAAAGGCAAACATATCTTTTGGAATGATTGCAGGGTTTCTTACTGGCTTTGGATGGGTATTTCTTTCCATTGCAATCATTTCCCTTTTTGAAAAACGTTCGATTAAATACGTTCTTATCAATGGAGGTTATATGATAGTTGCCTTTACAGTTATGGGAACGATACTCGGCGCATGGCATTAAAATCCTTACATCATGTATAAAATAATCCTGGTGTGTTTCATTTTTTTTATTCTTTCCTCATGCGGGCAGGATAAAAAAGAAAATACTGTTTTAAATGAAAGTCATAAGTCAGTAACAGAAAAATCATCTGTTATCTCTGACAGCGTGATGAACCTTTCTTTTGTCTCCGAAAATGGAGAAAAGTTTCTTCGGTTCGAGATGGAAGTTGACACGCCAGTTGCTGAAGTGTGGCAAGCGATAGCAACTGAAGAGGGTGTGAAAACATGGATGGCCCCAGTGGCAAAGCTTGATTTAAAAACTGGCGGTACAGTACAAACCAATTATAACATCGCTTCCAGGATCGGTGAAGAGGGCACAATTTCACTTGGTATTATTAATTATATGCCGAATGAATTACTCATTTATAAAATTACTCTCAACAATATGTTCCCTGAAAAATGCAGGAAAGAAGATAAAAATCTACTGGAAATAATTCAAATAAAACCAGTATCAAAAATTCGAACAAAAATCATATCCACAATGGTAGGTTGGGGCGTAGGAAAGGAATGGGATAAAACTTATTCATTTTTTGAAAGGGGAAACAAATGGTCTTATCAACAATTAATAAAACGCTTCAGGAACGGAGTAATAGATTGGAAAGAAGCCAATTAATAAGTATGGTTCAGATAATCTCTTAATTAATAATATCGAGTTAAAATGGAAATGCAAAAAAATGCGATTACCTGGGTTGAAATTCCTGTTTCAGACTTTGGCCGGGCTAAAAAGTTCTATAGCACTATCTATGATTATGAGATGCCGGAAATGATGATGGGACCTCAGAAAATGGGTTTTCTTTTATTTGATCAGCCCGGGGGGGGAATCGGGGCCGCAATTGTAAAAGGCGATAGCTATGTTCCTTCAAAGGAAGGTAGCAGAGTATATTTAAATGGAGGCACAGACCTGAACGTTGTATTAAACAAGGTTGAAAATGCCGGCGGCAAGATTGTTATGCCAAAAATGCAAATAACTCCCGAATTAGGGCATTTCGCAATTTTTGAAGATACAGAAGGAAATTTGATTTCTCTTCACTCGGTAAAGTAGCATTTACATTAAAATTAAAATCCGCAAAACATTGATTGTAAAAAATATCATTTTGGTTTTCCTTTGTTTTTTTTTATTCCAGGGTACTTACGCCCAAAGTATATCAACAGGGCAGGATTCCAATTTAAATAATCTTGTTCACCCCAAAGATTATGTCACTTGTAAACCTGGAGATTTAGGTGCCATAAAAAAAATAGGAAACGCAAGTCAAAGCATGATATTCATTGCCGGTCTTGGTTTTGGAAACGAAGACTATAGAACCTTAATTAATCATTATAAAAAATATTTTACAATTTATGAAGTAACACCTGCGGGATTTGCCGGAACTCCCGCTCCACCAATGCCCGACACGTCCGTCAAATACTCACAACTTACATGGACGAACGGTATTGTAACTGGAGTGATTAATCTGATAGAAAAAGAAAAATTAAAAAACCCAATTATTGTAGCACATTTTTTAACAGCAACACAGGCAGCCCTAAACCTTGCAGTAAGTTACCCGGATAAAATTAGTAAGCTGATTATTATCAGTGGTTCTCCTTACCGTTACTACCCTGGGTTTAAAGATGGGCAGTTTAATGATTGGGCAAATGAAAGAATTTATACTCCCGAACAAAGAGGAAAATTAGTGGAAGCGTATTGGGCTCCTAAATGGTTTAAAACAGTTACTAAAAAAACATGGGATGAAAACATGTGGACACCTGATGATTATACCAAAAAAAGTATCAACGGCAATCAGTTGTTCAAAAAGGCTGCTGATGTGCCTTTGCAGGTTATGATTCGTTATCTTATTGAATGGATGGCCTATGATGCAAGTGAAAAATACAAACAGCTCAAAGTGCCAACCTTAATTCTAATTCCTGATTTTAAGGATCAGCTTACAATCAGAGACACTTCAGACAAAGAAAGTTGCACAAATGTAAGAGCAAAACAATACCTGAAATATTTCCACCAGGTTTCGTGGCAAAAAGCAGTGGAAGCAAAAAACCCTTTAATTGAAATTCAAACAATACCTGACACGAGAATTTTTATGTGGTATGATAATCCGAAAGCTGTATATAACTTAATAGGATACTTCAGTAAACATTAAACTAATTAATTGGTACTCTATTTAATATGCCAACTGTAATAAATGAACTTCTTGCTGCTATCCTACAAGTAATAGTTTTCACTGCTATTCCCTTCCTGTTTTTTCTTTTCCGAAAAGACAAAAGTGTAGTCTTTCTTAATTATATAGGTCTATATAAACCAGGCAAAAAATCTATTGTATATGCAACCTTAACTTCCTTGCTTTTTGTTATTTCAGCGATAGGAATTGCACTTATGGATGAAAGTATAAAACAAATTTTATTATCACCAAAGAGCGTTACAGGCAAACTTCGGTTGATGGGTTTCAGTTTAACCACCGTTACTATACTTCTAATCATTGCATTAATCAAGACCTCACTTTCGGAAGAAATTTTATTCAGGGGATTAATTGCAAAACAAATGATTATAAAAATGGGATTTAAAACAGGGAACCTTTTGCAGGCTGTAGTTTTTGGAATTGTGCACCTACTGTTATTTGGGTTACTTACTAAATCATCTTTATTACCATTGATTTTCATTTTCGTTTTTTCCACTTCTGCGGGTTGGTCAATCGGTTATATCAAAGAAAAATTCGCTAATGGAAGTATTGTACCTGGTTGGATTTCCCACGGATTAGGGAACGTACTATCATATTTCATCATTGCATTTGTCTTGTAAGGCACAAGAGAAAAAGTAAGTTCGCAAATTGTATGCTGATTTCTCACAAAATAAAATTCAAATTATGGCAATCAAAGTAGTTGATATAAATCCAATGATAAATGACCTGAAAGATTCCCCTTCAAGCTTTGATACCTGCTTACACTCAATCAGCAACCATACTGTATCAGAAACTTCAGTTAATGTGAGGCTGCGTTTCTCCCAAAAATTACAAAAGCATTTTATAAACCTGGTTTGCCTGTCATTTTTATGCTTCTATTCAACCGTTGGTATTTCACAAAACAATGCATCAATGATCTATTTGCATAAAGCTGATTCTTTATTCGATGCAGGTAATTGGAAGGCAGCAGCGGGTGCATACGAGTCAGGATTAAAAATCGATGTTTCTAATGGGCGTGTATGGTACAGGCTGGCAGAAGCATACAAAGCACAAGGACTACTTAAAGAGGCAATTGAGTCTTACAAAAAAAGTTTAGACTTAAAGACAGGAGTAATTCCTACTGGGTTTATCAAAGCAAGTCTTGCCAAAGCTTATTCTCAAAACAAAGATTCGACAAACGTTTTCCGATTATTAACTGAAATGGTATCTAACGGTTATGGTAATTTTCCTGATCTTATTTCTTCCACCGAATATGGCTGGTTACAGTCAAATGAAAAGTTTATCTTAATCGCCTCCAAAGCCAAAGCAAATGCATTTCCATGTATGAATAATCCGCAAAACAGGGAATTTGATTTTTGGGTGGGGAAATGGAACGTTTATCAAACAGGCACAAATTACCAGGTAGGTACGAGTACCATTGAAAATACTTCAGGTGGATGCCTTATCCTTGAAAACTGGACGGCTGTGGGTAACCCTGATGAAGGAAAGAGTATGAACTTTCTAAATCCTAAAACGGCTAAATGGGAACAACATTATATGGGAATAGCTGGTGCTTCGCAAAACTATTACAACGGCGAATATAAAGACGGTGCAATGCGTTTCGAAGGCGATGGCGTAGATAAAGCTGGAAATAAATTGCTTTTTCGTTTAAGTTATTTTAATGAGGGTTTTAACCAGGTAAGGCAATTATTAGAACAATCTGCTGACATAGGAAAAACCTGGATTACACTATATGATTTTACTTATAAAAAAAGAAAATAATCAAAACCTGACACATCAAGCAGGCACATTTCAATTTACACGGAGCCGACTACCCAGGCTAACCTTACAAAAGAGCCTGTCTTATGCCAACGCACGGGCCACACTCTGCGGTGGACACAGACCCACATCGTGGATGACCGGGGAAAAGGGCTATCGTACAATATGGGTTTGCCAAAATACGGTCGGAAGTTATCTTCGGCTTGTTTATAATTCTATTGTGCTTCATATCTGGCACGACGCAATTCTATTTCGCTTTTTGTTATTATCTTCATCCACAGTCTTTAAGTGAGCATTTACTACGGCATTCACAAGCATTGATACACGTAGTTCGCAAAGGCCTCTAACGTCAGTCTGTCTAAAAACTTCCGTTAGCAAATCAAATATAAATTATTTAGGGGCCATTGTAGCCATCTTTTTAAATGGACGCAATTGATGTTTGTGAACTTAATACATTCCTTATTTTGAAG
>JBDSBG010000070.1:0-3833 GCA_039921685.1 Ferruginibacter sp. | reverse complement strand
GGCTGACTTCAGTTTGCGCTTATTCTACCTAATCCTGCGTTGAATATTGAATATTTATTTAAAAGTCCAACCAAAATCAGCGCTAAGCTTAGGTGATCGAAACTAAAAAATGCAAACAGCCAAGGCCCGTAATGAATTGGTGAGTAGACGGCACAGGTAGGGGGCACGGCACAGGAGCCAAGTGCAACAATGATTGGTGAGTCGACGGCACAGGTATGCGGCACGGCACAGGTCAGGAGACCTGCGCCATAAATCGTTTCGAATAGTGAAACATGCCTGAACATTGATTATCGTTCATCGAATATTGAAAAATTATTCACGATTCCAACCAAACCAACCTTCTATTCAAACAGTTCTCCCTGAGCATCTTTCTTCTCCTTTACCTCCCACTCCATCTCCACAGATTTAGAAAAGTCAACAAGCTTTGCACCAACCGCTCTCCAGCCCATTACTTCTACCAACTTATCAACTTTAAATTTTGCTTTGCTGATCTGTTGCCCGCGGCCCGTTTGTACTTTTAAAACAGGTGATGGATCTGTTGATACCGTTTCAAGTCGATTGTCTTTTCCTTCTTTTATAAAATAAAACTTACTGTGAAGGGTAGTTGTTTCTATTTTAAAACGTTTGATATTGTATTGAAGTTTTTCACTGTCAAGATAAACGGCAGTGATGATCTTTTCAGGATCATATTTTTCCAGCAACAACATTTTATCTGCATCAAAGCGTTGAGTGAGCTCCTGGTCCAGTATTTCGTAATTCCCATCTGTATAAATAACAAGCAGGCGATCTTCAGCTTCAAATTTGCCAAGGTACTCCCCTTTTTCTTCGATGTTCAGCCTGCCAAATTTATTATCGAACCAAAGTTTTTTTGCATCAAGGGTTGACTTGCCTGCTTCTTTGAACTTCACCGATTTTATGGGATACCTTGTTACCTGGTTTCCGATACTGCCGCGGTTCTTTATTTCCTGTTCCTCGAAATAAAAGTCAAATTCTTTCTTTTTTGCACTGCAGTTGGGGCTTAACAAAATCCTTACAACCTCTGCTTCACCATTGGCATTGTAACTAAAGTAATGAACCTTGCTTCTTTCAGATCCTTTTGTGAGAACGTATTCTTTGTCGCGGGTAATGCCAGTTACATTGAAACGTTTGGCAAAACTCATTCCCGTTTTTCCATCCACATAGATCATATTGTAGGTACTGCGCTCATCCCCTTTTTGGAAGACAGCTACATGCAAAATGTCTTTGCCGATAAATGATTTTTCCGAAACTTTCACCACTTTCATGATACCTCCTTTGGTAAAGGCGATGATGTCATCCAGGTCGGAGACTTCTGCAACAAATTCATCTTTCTTTAAACCGGTTCCAACAAAACCATCGGCATAGTTTACATAAAGTTTTGTATTGGCAATGGCAACTGTTTTTGCCTGTATTACGTCGAATAGTTTGATCTCTGTTTTACGTTCACGCCCCTTGCCATATTTTTTTAAAAGATTTTCATAATAAGCCACCGCGTAATCAACAAGATTGGCAAGGTCAAACTTTACTTTCTTGATCTCCGCCTCCAGGTTTTTGATCTGGTCATTCAGCTCATCAATGTCGAGCCGGTAAATACGGCGGACTGGCTTTTCCGTTAGTTTGATTATATCCTCCCTGCTGATCTCACGCTTCAATTGTTTTTTGAAGGGCGCAAAAGCTTTATCAATCGCTAAAAGCACCTTCTCCCATGTCTCATGTTTCTTCTCAAGCTCCTTGTATATTTTTTCTTCAAAGAAGATTTTTTCAAGAGAAGTATAGTGCCATTTCTCCTGAAGTTCGGCAAGCTTTATTTCAAGTTCACGCCTTAACAATTCTTTTGTATTGTCTGCTGAAGTTTTCAGTAGCTCTGTTACGCTTAAAAACTGCGGCTTATTATCAACGATCACACATGCATTTGGAGAAATGCTCACTTCACAATCAGTGAAAGCGTACAGCGCATCAATTGTTATATCAGGAGAGATGCCGGGTGCAAGTTCTATGATGATCTCGATCGCTGCAGCCGTATGATCTGTAACTTTTTTAATCTTTATCTTGCCCTGCTCATTTGCCTTTACAATACTATCCATTAATGTAGTGGTAGTAACGCCGTAGGGTACACTCCTAATAACAAGTGTCTTCTTATCCTGTTCTTCAATGGCTGATCTCACTCTTATTTTACCGCCGCGTTTTCCTTCATTGTAATTGCTTGAATCCATTGTGCCGCCCGTTTGGAAATCAGGCAGTATCTCAAACTTTTTCCCACGAAGAAATTTTATGGACGCTTCAATTAGCTCGCAAAAGTTATGCGGAAGAATTTTGGTAGCTAATCCCACTGCAATTCCTTCTGCACCCTGGGCAAGCAGTAATGGGAATTTCATTGGCAAAGTAACCGGCTCATTCTTTCTTCCATCATAGCTCAGTTGCCAGTTTGTTGTTTTAGCATTGAATGCAACTTCCAAAGCAAATTTGCTCAATCTTGCTTCGATATACCGGGGAGCTGCGGCGTCATCACCTGTTCGTACGTCGCCCCAGTTACCCTGCGTTTCAATTAAAAGATCTTTTTGTCCCATGTTCACCAAAGCGTCACCTATACTTGCATCGCCATGAGGATGATATTGCATACTTTGCCCGATGATATTGGCCACTTTGTTGAAACGGCCATCATCCATTTCTTTCATAGCATGCAGGATGCGGCGTTGCACCGGTTTCAAACCGTCTTCAACGGCAGGAACAGCACGTTCTAATATTACATAGCTGGCATAATCCAGGAACCATGTTTTATACTGGCCACTAACGCCACTATCACTATGGGAATATTCTTCTTTGATTTTTTTGGCCATGTCAGTCCGTTTCTCGTTTCTCGTTTCTCGTTGTTTGTTTCTCGTTATCTGATTCTCGTTTCTGGTTTCTCGTTATCCGTTTCCCGTTTCTGGTTTCTCGTTTTGAATTTGATTCTTTTTTTAACTAATCTTATTTCTGCCGCTGCAAAATCACATGACTGTTCCCCCGACCTCCATGCTAACTTTCTTATTCCTTATTTCTTATTCCTTATTCTTATTCCTTTTTCTTATGCCTTATTTTCCCACCAGGCGTGAATTCAAATCCTTCAAAATATTTTAAAGCCTGTTCTGCAAGCTTCAGGTTATTATTGTGCAGCAGATTTTGCTTTCAATTCAAAATCTTTCATATTTCCAACCTTTCCCTGCACATCAAACATTTCCTGTGCGATCATCACCTTCAATCTCCATAATAAATATGCATCACCTGTTGTGTGTTTTGCCTTACTTAAATAATTATGAATGATCTTCGATCCCTTCTGCCAATCTCCTGTTACATATTTTTTCAATTCAGCGTCATAATAATCATAATCTTTTTGTTCCAGTTTTTTGCCGCCCTCTAATAGGCGAATGCCTTTATTTTCATTACATATTTTTGTCCATTCATCGGGATCAACTTCAAATTCACTCAATGTAATTTCCCTCGAAAGTTTTTTTGCTTTCAAAAATTCGCGGGCAGGGATTTCATGCAACCAGGTTGGATAAAAAATATTTCCTTTTTCATTGATAAAAGGAAGGTTATTCAGGTAAAGAATAAAGACCCTACCCTGGAATTCTTTCATATAATTGAGCAGCCAATAGTAACCACTTACATCATGTTTATTTTGAGCCGCCCATATCCAGATCTTTTCTCCTTCATCCCGCCGCATGGTGCCCACCAATTCAGCAACTGTTTTGCTGTCATCTGCATCAGCAGTATCAATTTTGCCATCATAGTCGCCACCTTGTAATACGTCACGCCACCATTGTTTACGGGCATTT
>JBDSBG010000069.1:0-7100 GCA_039921685.1 Ferruginibacter sp. | reverse complement strand
CCGATTGCTGATCGTTATAAACTCAACCTGGCAGTTGTAAATAAAATTATTGATCCTACATTCAGTTTTATGACCGTTGATTGGGATGGACAGATCCGCATGGATCCGTCTTCTCCATACGCTATGCAACGACTCATTGCAATGAAAGACGATTATGATATTTCTTTTGCCTGCGATACAGATCATGACCGCCATGGAATTGTTACCAAAAGTTCAGGCCTCTTAAACCCCAATCACTATTTATCTGTTGCTGTGTTTTACCTGTTGCAACATCGACCGCAGTGGAATAAAAAATCGGCAGTCGGGAAAACGGTTGTCACTACTCAACTCATTGATCGCATTGCAAAAAAGTTTGGGCGACAAATTGATGATGTGCCTGTTGGATTCAAATGGTTCGTTGATGGATTATTGGATTCGTCACTTTGCTTTGGCGGCGAAGAAAGTGCGGGTGCAACTTTTTCAAGATTGAATGGCAGCGTTTGGACTTCAGATAAGGATGGATTTATACCGGCTTTACTTTCTGCAGAGATAACGGCAAAAATGAAAAAAGATCCGGGCGTAATTTATACTGAATTAACCAAAGAATTTGGCGAACCTTTTTATGACCGCATTGAAGCAAAAGCAACACCCGAACAAAAAGAAAAATTAAAAAAACTTTCCGCTTCACAAATAAAATCCAAAGACCTGGCCGGAGAAAAAATTGAAAATATATTAACTGATGCTCCAGGAAACCATGCTGCGATTGGAGGTGTGAAAGTAATAACAGAAAACGGATGGTTTGCAGCACGTCCTTCAGGAACAGAAGATATTTATAAAATCTATGCTGAAAGTTTTTTGAGTAAAGATCATCTTAAAAAAATTATTGATGAAGCGCAAACTATTGTCAATGCTGCATTACAGATGAATTAAACAAACCCATGAAATTAAAATTAATTCCGGCAGCACATGAGCTCATATCCAATATGAGAACTTTTTTCCAGGTTGGTGATATTAATCTCAACTATTTAAATGAAGAACCGTTAAGAGAAGAGTTGTTTAGTTCTGATCAAATGGAGCGCTTCGGAAAAACACTGGCTACAAAACATAAATTAAGTACGAACCCTGCAAAAGATCATTTGCTAAAACGGCTTGCTAACAATGAAGTTACCTTACAGGAAGTTCGCAGGCTGCTCAACGATTCGATTAAAAAAAACTACCAGATTACCCCGGCAGCTGAATGGTTGATAGATAATTTTTACCTGATAGAAGAACATATCCGGATCGCTAAAACACATTTCCCTGAAAATTATAGTAAAGATTTACCCCAACTACTTAATGGTACATCTTCGGGTATTACACGCAGTTATGTCATTGTTCTGGAGATAATTTCACATAGTGATGGAAGAATAGATATCGATAGCCTTGGCCGTTTTGTGAAGGCATACCAGACAATAACCAAATTAAAATTGGGTGAGTTGTGGTCTATTCCCATTATGCTTCGGTTGGCGTTGATTGAAAATATTCGCCGGGTATCTGCCCGTATCGCTATTGATAAAGTTGACAGGAACCTTGCCGATTATTGGGCAAAAAAAATGATTGATACCGCTGAGAAAGCCCCTAAAGATCTTATACTTATCATTGGAGATATGGCCCGGTCAAATCCCCCGATCGTGGCGCCATTTGTGTCTGAAATTATTCGCCAGTTACGCGGAAAAGGCCCCGACCTGGCATTAGTGCTTAACTGGATAGAACAGCAATTATCCGGAAGCGGGTTAACCGGCACCGAACTGGTCCACGCCGAAAATCAAAAACAGGCTGCAGACCAGGTTTCAATAAGCAATAGTATCGGAAGTTTGCGCTTACTCGGAGCCCTGGATTGGCGGGGCTTTGTAGAATCACAAAGCATTGTTGAAAAAATCCTGTTACAGGATAATGATGGAATTTATGGATTGATGGATTTTGCTACCCGTGACCGTTATCGTCATGTGGTGGAGCTCATTTCAAGGAAAAGTGATGCAAGCGAGGAGGAAGTGGCCCAAATTGCTATACGATTAATGAAGGAGCATTCAGCACCCCCGGGAACTGATCAGCGTGAAACCCACGTTGGCTATTACCTGATTGGAAAGGGATCAGCGCAAACAAAGAAAGCGGCAAAAATGTATGTGCCCCCAATCAAAAAGATGTTGCACGGTATTAAAAGGCATGCTTTCCCGGTTTATTTATTTTTCATTTTATTAATATCCACCGGCATAGGGGCTGCTATTTTTTTTAAAGTACATACGCAAACACAAAATAGTTGGGTGATTCTGTTAGTTAGTTTGCTGGCCTTATTATGTGCAAGCCAGCTTGCCATTTCCGTTGTTAATTTTTTTGCTACGTTGTTGGTTAAGCCAAATCTTCTTCCCAGGATGGATTACTCAAACAACATACCTGAGTCATCCAGTACGATGGTTGTAATTCCAGCAATGCTTACAACTATTACTGAAATAGAAAATCTGGTAGAGGCGCTGGAAGTAAGGTTTTTGGCAAACAGGAAAAAACATTTACATTTTGGCTTAATAACAGATTTTGCGGATGCTTCGCATGAAACACTTCCTGGTGACCAGGTACTTTTGGATACAGTAAAGAATGGAATTGAAACCCTGAATAAAAAATATCAAAAAGACAATAATGATCTGTTCTTTCTATTTAACCGCCCACGTAAATGGAATCCCCACGAGAATGTATGGATGGGCTTTGAAAGAAAACGCGGTAAACTTTCAGATTTAAATTCCTTATTACGAGGAAATACAAAAGAACATTTTTCATTGATCCTGGGTGATCAATCTGTTTTCCCGAAAATAAAATATGTAATTACATTAGATGCAGACACGCAACTGCCGCTTGGTTCTGCCTGGAAGTTAATCGGCACCATGGCACATCCGCTGAACCGGGCCTGGTACAATGAAAAAAAGAAGCGGGTAACAAAAGGCTATGGAATATTGCAGCCAAGGATAACCGTTAGTTTGCCGGATATAACCGGGTCGGGATATACCAGGATGCATGGAAATGAACCCGGCATTGATCCTTATACCCGTGCATCTTCGGATGTTTACCAGGATTTATTTGGCGAGGGTTCTTATATTGGAAAAGGAATTTATGATGTTGACATATTTCAACAAGTGCTGGATGGAAAATTTTTAGAAAACCGCATTCTCAGCCATGATCTTTTAGAAGGTTGTTACATTCGCTCAGGATTATTAAGCGATGTTCAATTGTTCGAAAAATACCCAACAACATATAACGCTGACATAAAAATGCGATTGCGCTGGATACGCGGCGACTGGCAGGTTTTTTCCTGGATTTTACCCTGGGTCAAAGGAACAGGTAACCATTTGCATAACAATCCTATTTCTGCTTTATCCCGCTGGAAAATATTCGACAATATGCGGCGTAGCCTTGTGCCACTTGCGCTGACTTTATTATTGCTGTTATCATGGATTGTTCTACCTGCTGCTTTATTCTGGACAATTGCTGTTTCTGTAATTATTGTTTTCCCCATCTTTGTTACCACGCTGTGGGATACCCTAAGGAAGCCAAAAGATGTTGTATTAAAATACCACATTATAAATTCGTTCCAGAATCTCCGGGACATTACTGTCAAAACGTTGTTTACGCTCATTTGTCTTCCTTATGAAGCATTTGCAAACCTGAAGGCCATCGTGCGGACGTTGTGGAGAATGATCATTACAAGAAAAAATTTATTGGAATGGAATCCGAGTTCCCACGTGGTTCATGCTGATCAATCCAGTTTACGCATTTCTTATTTACTGATGTGGATTGAACCGGCACTCACAATCGTTGTTCTTGCATTTTTAGCAGTTTATTCGCCGGGAAGGTTAGCAATAGCCACACCTGTATTGTTGATGTGGTTCATTGCTCCTTTTATTACCTGGTACGCGAGTAAACCTTTGGAAAAACAGGTTGCCATACTTACCAGTGACCAAAATATTTTTCTTCAAAAACTTGCCAGGAAAACCTGGAGTTTCTTTGAACGTTTTGTTGTTGCTGAAGACAACTGGCTGCCGCCCGATAATTACCAGGAACAACCCGTAGAACAAATAGCACACCGCACTTCTCCCACCAATATTGGGCTGTCATTACTTGCCAACCTAACGGCGTACGACTTTGGTTACATAACTACCCGCCAGTTTATAGAACGGACAGGGAATACACTCAACACGATGCAGAAAATGGAACGCTACAATGGCCATTTTTATAATTGGTACGATACGGAATCGCTGAGTCCACTTCCTCCAGGATATATTTCCACTGTTGACAGTGGAAACCTTGCTGGTCATTTATTGGTTTTAAGGCAAGGCCTGTTAGCAGTGTCTCATCAAAAAATTATAAGTATAAAATTATTCGAGGGTCTTCGTGATACATTGAGGATACTAACGGATACCATATCCGAAAATAATAAGTTCACTGAACAACTTACCATTGACCTGGATGCAATCTGTAAGGACGGGTTAACTGATTTATCTGAAATAAAAAACCTCCTCCGGGATCTGGCAGAAAAAATGAATCTCCTGTTTGAAAAAGCGGATGAAGGCCCGAACAGTGAAACACACCGATGGAAGCAACTGCTTATCGCACAACTGCAACAGGTGAATCAACAGGTGTTGATTTTTACTCCCTGGTTTTTATTGCAATCTGCCCCTGCTATATTTAAAGAAATTGTTTCCCCGGTTATAAACACTACCTGGAATGAAATATTAAAAATGGCAGAAGGATTAAAAGCTGAAGTAATTGAAAAGCAAAAAGAAAATAATACTTCAGACGAAAACTGGTTTGAAAGCATGCAGGCTGCGTTAACAAAATCAATTCTGCAGGTAGGAGAATTAATTACTGCCTCTGAAAATCTTGCGCATCAATGCAATGAATTGGCAGACATGCAATGGGATTTTTTATATGATAAATCAAGCCACCTCCTTACCATTGGCTACAACGTGCAGGAACACCGGATAGATGCAAGTTATTATGATCTGCTCGCTTCTGAAGTAAGGCTGTGCATCTTTGTTTGTATTGCACAGGGTAAACTTCCGGAAGAGAGTTGGTTTGCATTAGGACGCTTATTAACTAACGTTGACGGTAGTTCGATACTCTTATCATGGAGCGGTTCTATGTTTGAATACTTAATGCCGCTTTTAGTAATGCCTACTTTTGAAAATACACTCCTTGATCAAACATGTAAGGCAGCAGTGGAATGGCAGATCAAATATGGTAAAAAAACCGGCAGGCCATGGGGTATTTCTGAATCGGGTTACAATATGATCAATGCCGGTTTCAATTATCAATACCGTGCATTTGGCGCTCCCGGGCTGGGGTTGAAACGTGGACTTGAAGAAGACACCGTCATTGCTCCTTATGCATCCGCAATGGCATTAATGATTGCGCCTGAAAGGGGCTGTGAGAACCTGGAGCGGCTTAACAAAAAAGGAATAGAAGGAAAGTATGGGTTTTACGAAGCGATAGATTATACCCCGTCACGTTTACAAACAGGGCAGTCCAGCGCTATTGTTTATTCTTTCATGGCGCATCACCACGGAATGAGTTTATTATCATTGGCCTATCTCCTTCATGATAAACCAATGCAAAAACTCTTTGAATCAGAACCACAGTTTAAGGCAATACTTTTATTATTACAGGAAAAGATTCCTAAAGCAACTTCCTTTTTTGCACACACCACAGATATCGCGGACATAAATTATACGGCAAGTGGGCAGGAAACCCGGATGCTCAATACGCCCTTTACTCCAATACCTGAAGTACAATTATTATCCAATGGAAAGTATCATGTGATGATAACAAATGCAGGCGGTGGATACAGCTGCTGGAAAGATATAGCTGTCACCCGCTGGTATGAAGATGTTACCTGCGATAACCGCGGTACTTTTTGTTATATCCACGATTTGGAAAGTGACAGTTATTGGTCCAATACCCATCAGCCCACACTTAAAAAAGCAGAAAAATATGAAGTAGCCTATTCGCAGGGCCGTGTAGATTTTCGTACTACTCAAAATGAAATAGAAACCCATACAGAAATCGTGGTTTCACCAGAAGACGATATAGAGATGCGTAGATTACATCTAACTAACTGTTCCCGTATTCGCAAAACGCTTGAGCTTACCAGTTATGCAGAAGTAGTAATGGCTCCTGCTGCATCAGATTTAATGGCCCCGGCTTTCAGCAATCTTTTTGTTCAGACAGAAATCATTCCTAATCAAAACACAATCCTATGCACCCGCAGGCCAAGATCTGAGGAAGAACAATCGCCGTGGATGTTCCATTTAATGGCAACAGAAGGAAAAGCTGCTCAGGAAATATCCTATGAAACAGACAGGTTCGCGTTTATTGGTCATGGCAATTCGATAGTCAATCCCCAAGCCATGAACAAACCCGGCAAACTTAGTGGCAGCCAGGGTTCCGTGTTAGATCCTATTGTTGCCATCCGTTATAAAATAACCCTTGAGCCTGATGAAACCATCACTTTTGATTTGGTGACAGGCATTGCTGAAACAAAAGAAATTTGCCAGGGTTTAATAAATAAATACCAGGATAATAAGGCTCACAAAGACCGTGTGTTTGAAATGGCCTGGACACACAGCCAGGTAATTCTTCGCCAAATAAATGCCTCGGAAGGAGATGCACAGTTATATGGGCGTTTGGCAAGTTCTATTCTGTTTGCGAATGCTTCGTTTCGTGCGGAAGCTGCCATTCTTATCAACAATCACCGGCAGCAATCTGGTTTATGGGGCTATTCTATCTCAGGCGATTTACCTATTGTGCTTTTAAAAATTGAAAACCAGGCCAACATGCAGTTGGTAAAGGAATTGATACAGGCGCATGCCTACTGGCGCCTTAAAGGACTTGTTGTGGATCTTGTAATCTGGAATGAACAGCATAGCGAGTACCGGCAGGCTTTTCAAAATGACATCCAGTCACTTATTCCGGCCGAATTAAATGGCAGTAAGGGAGGAATTTTTATAAGAGCTTCAGACCAGATATCAAATGAGGATCGCATTTTATTTCAAACGGTAGCCCGTATTATTATTGCTGATAACGGCGGTACATTAGCA
>JBDSBG010000068.1:0-18728 GCA_039921685.1 Ferruginibacter sp. | reverse complement strand
AAATATCAGGCTGTTTAAAATATAGATCACAACTTCCCAAACAGAATAGGTCATGATCCGGCTCTCGTTGGAAAATATATCCGCCGAACGATAAGAGAGGAACAGGCCGGTTGTTACCACGGCCAGTACACCGGAAAAATGAAAATGCTCGGCTATAAGATAAGAAGCGAACGGTGTGAGAAATGTAAGCGTAGCTTCAATAACCGGATCGCAAACAAACTTTTTATGCACCTGGTACGTAAGCCAGGCTACTGCAAGTCCAATAGCAATTCCTGCACTCGCTACCAATAAAAAGTTCAATCCAGCCTGCCACAAAACAAAATTGCCGGCAGCAATTGCGGTCAATGCATACTTGTAAGCGATAAGCCCGCTGGCATCATTTACAAGGCTTTCTCCTTCCAGGATGGTAGTGATCCTTGGGTTCAAACCCAATCCTTTGGTGATAGCTGTGGCTGCGATCGCATCGGGTGGCGAAACGATGGCGCCAAGAAGGAAGGAGAGCGGCCAACTCAGGCCCGGGATAATTAAATGAGCGGCTACGGCTACCAGTGATGTTGTAAATAAAACCAATCCAATTGCAGAATGCATAATGGGCCGAAGGGCTCCTTTGAAATCATGCCAACTCGTATTCCAAGCCGCACTATATAATAATGGAGGAAGAAATATGATGAATACGACGGCAGGATCAAGGCGGATAACGGGCAGGCCCGGTATGAGGCTGATGATGAGCCCTGAAACCACCAATGCGATGGGAAAGGGAAATTTATATTTGTTGCTTAACAGCCCTAAAAAGGTTATGGCAAACAACAAAAGAATTATGAGGCCAATATTTTCCATGCTGTAAATTTAGAGGACATGGCAACATAGGTGGAATTTTTTTACTAAAATCATGACAGGATTAAAAAAATGCCGATGAGCGTGTTCAATCTTTTAACTCAAATCCAGTTGTTTGTCAACTACAATATTCCAGCCCAGGTATTTCAGTAAAAATCTGGTTGAAAAAAATCATCCCTTCTCGCGGTCCCCTGGTCACCCGGCTCTTTGCCTGCACATTTGGTTGATAGTATAAATATTTTTTTTACCAAAAAATTTGACCTTAAAATTTAAACATTTAGAGAAAACGCTTTAATTCACAAGTTTCGCCCATCTCAAAATCCTTTACGTAAAGCGTTTATTCATCAGCGTTACAGTATTGAAAGACATAGACATGAACACTGTGAGTAACCATCGCCCATCTACAAGGTAGCCATGTCAATCACAAACCTGTATTTCACATCACCCTTCACCATTCGTGCATAAGATGGAGTAATATCTTTTATTGCGATTAGTTCAATATCAGAGACAATATTATGCTCAGCACAGTAGTCCAGCATTTCCTGTGTTTCGGGTAAGCCTCCAATGCCTGATCCTGAAACAGATTTGCGGCCAGACATCAACGCAAATGCAGGAAGTTCATGAGGTTGCGGTGGCGCACCCACGCAGATATGGGTGCCATTTGTTTTTAATAAAGAAAGGTATAGGGAAAGGTCATGTTTAGCAGCAACGGTATCAAGTATGAAATCAAATGAACCTTTTACTGTAGCCAACTGTTCGGCATCTGAGGTTACAACAAAATTATGTGCACCAAGCGCTTTCGCATCTTTCTTCTTTGAGGGCGAAGTGCTCAATACAGTAACTTCTGCTCCAAAGGCAACTCCGAATTTGACAGCCATATGCCCTAATCCTCCAAGGCCAAGCACAGCCAGTTTATGCCCCTTTCCAACTTTCCAAAAACGGAGTGGTGAATAAGTAGTAATGCCTGCACAAAGCAATGGAGCAAGCGCTGCCAGGGATAATTTTTCAGAAACATGCAAAACAAAATCTTCATGCACAACGATGTTATTCGAGTAGCCGCCATAGGTAGGTCGGCCATCTTTTCCTTTGGCATTATAAGTGGCCACCGAACCATTGAGACAATACTGTTCCAGTCCTTCCTGGCAATTTTCACAGGTTCTGCATGAATCAACAAGACACCCAACTCCGGCAAGTTGCCCGGCTGAAAACTTTTTTACGTGACTGCCAACCTCCGTTATTTTTCCAACAATTTCATGACCCGGAACCATTGGAAAAATTCCCGGGAACCATTCATTTTTTATTTGATGAAGATCAGAATGGCAAACACCACAGAAGGCTATCTCGATTTGAACATCGTGAGGGCCTAAATCCCTTCTTTCAAAATTCCACGCTTGCAGGTCTGTTTCAGCATTTTGCGCCGCATATCCTCGTGATTGTATCATTGTATGGTTTTTAGAATGCGAAGTTAAGGTCAATTAAAAATTATGGAGCAGGAATTTTGACCAGGTGTTATTAGTTGTACCTGTTATTTAGACTGCTTCCTGATCGTTCATTTCTTTCAATAACTCATTTAAACCGAAAAAGTTCAATCTCTTTACAATTTGAATTGGATGCAAATTCTCTTTGATCATTTTATGTGCATGGAGGCCATTTGATCATCTGTTAGTTAATCACTTGTAAGGAATTAATATTAAGAACTGCATGCTCATTAAATATTTCATATTCCGGGGTCATTGGTTAATTCACTGAATAACTGATCCGCAATTTTTTAGAAAAAAAATACGTTTTCATCGAGCTGATCAGTGCCAACTGTGTACTTATCCCATTAGCTGATTAAATTGAATTTTCCAAAACCTATAGCCTTCTCCAGAACTACATCATAGCAGGTTTTTATTGAAATAAAAAAAGCCGCCAGGATCCCTGACGGCAACGTATGAATGAAGTAAATAAAAATTGAACTAATCGCAAAGCCTCATGTTTGCGGTATTTTTAGTACTGATGATGATCCTGTTTATCCTGCCATCATTGCCGGAAAAAACTACCAGGGTACCGTAACGCATCTGGTAAGCATCCCATAAAATATCTTTAGTTTGTGGAAGCCCGAATGATTTGAACAGGCTATTGCGGTCTGTACCCATGATCGCAGGTGTAATTGTTCCTTTAAAATTTTGAGTTACCTCGATATAATCCCTGTAAGTATAAAAGTTTATGCCTTTATCCCGCAGGAAAACACCGGCGCAACCGGTAGCAGAAGGTTCTTCGATTGCCTCTGTAAAGCAAGGAAAAACTTTATATATTTCGGCCCATGGAGATTCCACCCGCATATTGTTAACACTGCCGGAAACAAGATCAACAAAAATAGGTGGACAGGATGTAGAAGTTTTTAACTGGGCCTGTGTTATTTGACTTATAACGATACAGGTGATGATCAAGACGGGGTTTCTCATTTTGTACAGGTTTTGGATTGATATTACTTGTAAAACTAACAATTCTTTTTAGTTGCTGCAAGCGTATTTTCACTCAATTAAAATGAGTATTTTTCCCGGGTATTTTACTAACTGAAAACTGAATATGTCAAAAAATTTACTACATATCTTCAAATAAATAACAGTGTGATTTACTGTTATACAGAAAGAATAATGCTGTGAATGACTGCATGATTTAAACCCTTCCGATCAGGTATTTTGTTTCCGAACATATTTGGTAAGAATAACAATCACCTGGCCTTCGATTTTACCTTCGATCTGTTCGGTATTTTCTTCCACCAGGCGGATATTTTTAACTACGGTCCCCAGCTTGGCATTCAATGTAGATCCTTTTACATCCAGCGACTTTATTAATACAACGGTATCGCCGGTTTGCAATATTTGCCCATTGGAATCTTTATGAAGGTCAACAATGTTATCATTTTCATGATCGCCGGTAGCTTTGGCCCAGGCAAGCCTTTCGTCTTCGAGATACATCAATTCAAGATTGTCAGTCGCCCAGCTTTCATTGCGGAAACGATTTAGGATACGCCATGCCGTTACCTGGATGGCTGGTACTTCACTCCACATTGAAGATGGTAAAGATCCCGCCCAGTGATCATTATCCGGCTCGGCTTTTTTATCCAACTGTGCCCTGCATTTGTCACAGATCATCATGCAGTTATTTTCATCTCTTTCGTCCTGGGGTAACACTTCATAAAGTTCAAGAGAAGCCGAAGAAGCACAAAGTTCACATTTGTTTTCGCTTCTTTTTAAAAGTAGTTCGTCCAGTTTCATGCTGTCAAGTTTGTTGATGTGAAATTTGACAGTGAGAAGATTGATAATTGTTACTCACCTTACAAGCGGCAGTCTTTGAATTACCAGATTTTCAATGTTCAAATGAATGCGGCAAAAGTAATTTATAATTTTTTTATTTCAAGGGAAAGAAACGCTTGCAAAGCAGGAGTACTCTTTTTTCAGCCTATCTTTGAACAGGTAAAAACATATCCAGACAATTATGGGAAACAAAAAAACAGATTCATGAAGGTTAAGATCGTAGTGTTGAGCAGTTGCCTGTTATTATTTCTGAATGCACAGAGCCAATCCACCCCACTCCCATCAAATGATATTGATTTGCTTTGCGCCCATATCGATTCTCTAAGTAGCAGCAAATCCTTTGAACGATTCTACTTCGATCTGAACCGGCCTAATGTCGCATTGGGATACCGCATACATTATGTTGATACAGCCAATAAACGCTATAAAAAAATCATTTTTAAAAATGATATTGATACATTGGTAAAAACTTTTTATTTCATGAAGGATACGTTGATTGAAATAAAAATTGAAAAAAATGCAGCTCGAACCCAGGCTGCGAAGTTCCAGTTTGAAGCCGATGCAATCAGTTATCAATGGGATCCCGGTATGCTTGTAAAAGATGTTACAAGGCTATTGCCGGAAGGAAAAAGATATTACAGGCTGGTGAGGTATTCTAAGAGTACATTTTAAATCAATCCACATTAACGAAGCAATGATATTGGCGATCTGACTTATATTGTAGAATCTATTTGCATTTTCGAAGGCCTGGATGCTCCCGCTTCATTTTTATGGCATAAACCGCAGTATTCAGCTTCATTGCGGCTGTTACCACACCATTTGCAGCCCCTTGCATTTCGTTTGGGAAAAGATGATATGAACAGGTATCCGAACAATGGTGTAATGATTATACAAACACAAATTGCGAGGATGAAATTAATCTTCCTGTTTTTGCTTTCCTGCCAGCACATCAACAATGCAAGTAGATATCCGATCGTACCTGCGATAATAAGAAAATAATTCATTCGGTGAAAGATTACGATATTATTTTGTGTGGACTGGTGTTGTTTGAGCAAACAATGCTGTTGTTGCGCTTAGCCGGCGAGGACCAATACTTAAACATATCCTGGAATTGCTAACATTAATCAACTACCTGATTAAAACACTCGTTCCTTTTTCATACACATCCTTTTTAGTAAAAGGATGAACATAACTTAGCTGCCATACATAAGTGCCTGCCGCCAGCGGGTTTCCCCTGAACGAGCCATCCCACCCACGCAATGGGTCGTGTGATATAAACACCTGTTGCCCAAAACGATTATACACCCTGAATGTGAATTTGGTTGCAAGGTCTGCATTGATCGCATTTAACCGGTCGTTCAACCCATCATAGTTAGGTGTAAATGCAGTAGGTACTTTTATCAGGCAATTATCAAGCAGGGTTACATAAATATCATCAGAGGATTCACAGCCATTATTGCTTACCGTTAGGTGATATGTATTGCTACGTATTGCCGTGCTGATTTTCGGGGTAACTGCTCCATTGCTCCATAAATATCCATAACCAGCTACCCCATTTGGCCCAATTGAAATACTAAGCCCTGGGCACAATGTGATGTCCTTACCAAGATCTACTGATGGGGTTTGATAGATCATGGTTGAACTGTCTTTTTTGCTCGTGCCGCAGAACTTATCTGTTGCTGTCAAAGTAATCGTGTGTGGGCCTGCTGCTCCATAAGGAAAGCTAATGGAAGACTGGTCATGAAAACTGGTATGGCTGCCAACGGTCCAGGTATAATTGCTAACATGGCCGCCCTGCATATTGGCAGAAAGGGAGATCATATCTCCCGTACAATATTGAGGATTTAAACCAGTAAAATCAACAACTGCTGATTTTGTAATTACAACTTTCCTGGTTACAGTGTCGTAACAACCATGATCATTGTTGATGATAAGATCGATGTTATAATTATTATCGGCTGCATAAACATGCTGCACCGGGAACTGTTCTGTAGAACTCGTATTGTCACCAAACTGCCAGTTCCATTGCAGGTTATTACCAGTGGAAATGTTTAAGATCTCAAGATTTGAATTGATACATGCAGTATCAGGGCTCACGGTAAAATTAGCATTGATGGCATTGTCAAGCGGATAAGTTCTTTCCAATGTATTTGTACAATAGCCATTGGATACAACAAGTTGTACTGTTGCTGATGCCGCCGACGATGGAAAAGCGTGCATAATCGTTTGTCCTGAAGCGTTAGTACCATCACTAAATGCCCATTCCCAGGAATTGATCCCATTGCCACCGGGATGAGAAAGTTGTAAAGTATCCTCTAAGCAACCCCAATCGATCGCATCATTAAATGTTACTGAGGGTGTTTCTGAAACATAAAAAGGAAATGTTTCTGTGATATCCTGCGCTGCTCCACAAGCTGTTAAAATGCTGTTGCCGTCTGACCCGGCAATATTATGCAAGGTATAATTTCCTGCAACTGTAATTGGTGCTGATAAATGTAAAATGAGCCATTGTGTAACGCCAGGTGTAAAAGTTCCATTTGTTGCAGTGCAACCATTTGCAATTTCGCCATCCACAGATTGAATAGTCACCGCTGTCGGGCCTGTGATACTAAATTCTTCCCCACTGCAAAAATAACTGCCCGAGGCAATGGGCTGGCTGTAAAATACTTTTACCTGTGTTGGATTGCATTTATCGTATTGCAAAGAATCATACCTTGGCCGGGGTGCCTGGGTTGTTACAAATGCTTTCACTGTATTCACCGGGACAAAAGCATAACAGGTATCACTGATCGTATTGCCATCATCGCCATTATTCACTTTTACATTGAAATTACCTGCCGGCAGATTGCCGCTAAGCGTCAACGTTGCCTGCGTGATAAAACCGCTTGCCGGGCAACTGCTCGTCACCGTATTTACCGTAATTGAACCAGGTGTTATTGAAAATTCTCCCGTAGAAATGGAACTGCAATCAACAGGTTTGTCGAAATGAACAACTACCGAATTCGGAACGCACTCATCAAAATCAATTGACTGAATTGACGGCGCTGTCGTGGTCTGGCTGATCACAAACGGGAATTGATAACCGGGCACAACAGAAGTTCCGCAGGTTTCTGTAAATGTATTGCCATCTGAACCATTGTTGATGGCAAGCTGGTAATTGCCAAAAGCTAAATGGCCCTGTAAAGTGATCAATAGGGTGTCAGCAAGTCCGGCAGCATTACATGTACGGGTAGTCGAAGTTATCACCGGGTTGCCCGGGCTTACAGAGAATTCAGAGCCGGTTAAAGTGATAGTATTACATAACACCGGTTTATTCAGTGCAACTTTTAAAACAGTTGTTGCACACCCGGAAAAATTTATTTGGCTGACTAAAACTGGTCCTTGTACCGGTACCGTAAAGGGAACAGACAAACCCGCAGCCATTTGATCGTTGCATACATCGAATAGTGTATTTAGATCGGTACCATTATTCACAATGAGTTGATAGTTTCCTGGCGGCAAAGGATTCTGTAATGTAATTGTTACAGAATCAAATGAATTGGTGCTGCCACAGTTCGTACTAACGTTGGTGATCACATGTGTGCCGTTCGTTATTGTAAACTCGGAAGCCAGTGCAGATAAACTGCTGCATAAAACAGGTTCCGATAATTTGATTTTTATTAATGAAGCATTGCAACCAACAATGTCTGCACTTGTGAGTGTTGGAGGCTGGTTGTTGGATAATCCGACAGTACCTGAAAAGCTGAGATCATAACCCAATCCGGAACTCGACCAATTGCTAACGCATAAAAGATAATCGTGGCCCGCTATCAATGTGGGCATGCTGTTATATTGCGAAGTAAATCCTTCGCAGTTAATATTTGATGTGCCGGCCGGGGTACATCCGGTACTGGTTAGCTCCTGGCTAAGGTTCATAGAGATCATAAGGTTTGTGGTAAACACATCGTTGGGCTGGAAGCCGGTGATATCCATAAGATTCCAGTCATAATCATCTGCTCCGGCAGGTGTGATAAGAAACCCTAAGGTGCCGGTCGTATAGCAATGGAACTTATACCAAACTGCATTGTCTGCCGCAGGTTGCACGGTACAATCAAAATAGGGAAAGGTTTGCCCGTTGCAGGACGACACAAAAGGCTGCTGGAATATTTGCGTACCACAAACTGAAACGGCTGTTGTCGGGAGGCTGCCGTCAAGTCCACTACAGGGCTGGGCCCGGGCAGAAAATGACAATGAAACAAATAATAGCAGTGTAAAAAAGCGCATGCGGACATTTTGGATTACTAAAATAACAAAAAAACCTGGAATTATGGCAGCTAATTCCTGGCCGGCAGAGTTCCGCTCCGGAGTTTTCAGCAGTTGTTAGGTTTTGGAAGGTTATGGAAGAATAAAAAACATTGCAATAAGGCATACAGAATTGCATGATAAAAATGAACTGCTATTTTTTTGCGGCGATCTCCTTGCCGGTTCTGCTAATGCCTACTAAACCATCCTTTGTGCGTGAGAGGCAAACTACTTCTTCATCAAATAAGTTTTTCTCTTTTTCTGTGACAGGATAGAAAGAACTGTAGATGGGTTCGGTTAATCTTTTTCCGTCGGGGGAAACGAGGGCGTATTTAAAGTTACTTCTTGCAACGATATAATCGTTTTCCAACTGGATTTCATAATTATTGAACTGGTATCGCTCATAAGGGAATACCTCCCCTGTTATAATATTTATCAAACTGTTTTTGAGGCTTGAATCTACAACCAAAATAACATTGGGGCTACGTTCAATAAAACTCCACCTCCCTGTTGAAGGTGATGCAATTAATTTTCCATTGAGATCGATAGCACCAAACAGGAATAAGGTCGAGTCTGACTCAGATCTTTTTTTAAATAGTATGGCTTTTTTCCCTTTCTGATAATTCAGATAAATGTTGTTTAAGGGTAACAATTGTTTCCCGTCTGCACGATAAACTCCCTTGTTTTTGGTAATAATATTCTCAACAAAAAGTAATTCTTTTGCATTGCTCCTTTTAAAACTACCAGCATCAGAGCTTAGATCAGGCGAATAAATATGATAATTGGCAGGAAGTATTTGTTCGCCTTTGAAATTGATCATTCCCATATTGGCTGATTGGTATTTTTGCAATACATAGAATACACCGAAATTTCTTATTCCCATGCTATCCATTGGCAGGATAAATTTATTGTTAGCATCAACGAGGCCGGCCATTCCATTTTTATATACAATGAACTGATCGTTGTTCGTAGGAGAGATATTGACGTATTCGAAAGGAATAATGCTTTTGCCCTCAAGTGTTGTAACCCCATACATCCGGTCTTTGTAGCCGCAGATATATTCATCCAGTATCCAGGCAATATATGTCCCGGCTTTTGAGGGGATCGATTTGCCCTTTCTATCTATAATGGTTTTTTGAGAATCGTCTTTATCATGAATAGAAATATAGTTGAAATTTTTTTCTTCTGCGAAATAACCGGCTGTAGAAAATAAGTATTTCCCCTGGATGCTGTAAAAGGACAATGTAGCATCAGCATCCCTCTTTTTCATAGCCAATATATCATAAACCTGCCTGCAATATTCGTAGTTAAATGGAAGTATTGTTTTTCCTTTACTATCCATCAATCCTGAGAGATTATTCTTTACTCCTATAAAAAATCCCGGATCAGGAGTATGTATGATGCCATCAAAACCAAAGGGTATCTGTGTTGTATTTTCCGTACTGACAAGTCCGAACTGGTGAAAACGATTTTGACAAATATGTGGTTTTCGCTGTAGGCTTTTCTTATTCCTTATATGAAATGTTGTGGAATCGGAAATGAACAGGTCGAGAATATCTTTTTTACGAAGTGCTTCTTTTGTGGGATAAGACTGGCTTCCATCAGAGCCATGAACAATGAAATAATAATCGTGGTTCTCTTTTTCATAATTATAATTTGCAGCTACCACCTGTGCTGATGTAGCATTGGCAAAAAGGAAAAGGAATAGATGTGAAAGCAAAATTTTTGATTTCATTTTTTGTGATTGAGTTTGCTGAAATGTACGGTGTTAACGGATTTTTTTTACCACAGAGGAAAAGGAGGTTTTTCACAGAGGAAAAGGAGGTTTTAGCTTCAACAATTCTGCAACTTCATTTATTAAAAAACACTCTGTGAAACTCTGTGAAAAAACTCCTTTCAACTCTGTGGTTTTCATGGATGCTCAAAATTTTTCACAATGTTTCTTATGTACGTTTTTAACCAACATTTTTTTAGCACAGAGAAAAGGAGGTTTTTAACAGAGTAAAAATAGTTCTAGCTTCAAAAATGTTGCAACTTCAGTTAGAATCACTCCGTGAAACTCTGTGAAAAAACTCCTTTCAACTCTGTGGTTTTATGGATGCACAAAATATATCACTTTGTTCCTTATGTCACTTATAAAAAACTTGTTTTACATGTGAAATTGTTCCGAAATCACTTTTCCGTCCCTGGTCTCATAAACACAAAGCTCCGACATATTCATTCGCTCCTGGCCCTTCATGGTAATATCCAAAGTCATAATTACGGCAAATGAATTCCCGCCAATGATTGGCGCTGACACAGAAATGCTGTGCATTTTTTCGGTCATTTCTTCAAACCTCCGGCCCTTTTCAACGATCTGATCCAAGCCTTTAGTTTCTTTCGCAAAAGCCGGAGTTTCATGCGCCTCAATACTCACAGCATCTTGCGCAAATAATTCTTTTTGTGCAGTTTCAAATTCTCCTTTGTTGCAGAGTTCCACAAGGCGGCCTGCTATTTCTTTTGTTGTCATGGTTATAAATTTTTGTTGATGAAGTTAAATCTTCTGCTCAAATAATACATCGCGTCATAAAATACTTTGATGAACTTTTGAAAGAAGGCGAACCTAAGATCTAAGCGATAATACTGCAGGATTTGTTCCCGGACCAGTTAATCATGTCTAAATGCATAAAAAATCTTTTTTGCAGGTCTCAGTTAAACGAGATCCCTGTTTGGTACAAATGGATCAATTTGTTGGTATTATTTATGAAGAGACTCATGTTTTTAAATTAATTTACTTTCACAACTATGCGCAAATTTTTTTTCTTACTATTTATTGCAGTGCTAACGTGCATTCGCCTGCTTGCACAGGAAAATGAATTTATAGATGCTGATCGCCCCGATCAAAGCGATGGCACAAATGTTATTGAAAAAAAACAGCTGCAAGTTGAAACTGGTTGCCAGTTCGCACGGCTTGATGAATTTACATGCAGTTTTGACAATACCAGCCTGATCAGGTATGGCATCTGCAAAGGATTTGAAGCAAGGTTGCTTAATCAATATTCAGTGATAAAGAATACGGGTTGTCTCGCGGGCTGGAAGCCACTCACACTTAGCTTTAAGAATTTCATTTGTAAACCAAATCACCTTTTGCCAGAACTAACAATCGTCTCTTATTTTCAGTTACCCTTTACCATCAGTAAGGATTTTCCAGGGGAACATATCGGTTATTCTTTTATCCTTGCCACCAACAATGACCTGAAGCATGGTTTTGAAATTTGCAGCAATTTTGGAATTGTCCGGGACCAGGAATCGACCGACATCAGCTATCCTGCCAGCCTCGAGCTAAATTATAGTTTTACAAAAAAACTGTCAGCCTTTTTAGAATACTTTGGTAGTTATGCACCACATGCAAGTGCTTCAAACGGGATGGATTTAGGGGTTGAATATGCCTTCAAAAAAAACTACGCCCTTGATCTTGCGATAGGATCTTCCACATTCAAGCCTTCGTCCAACAGGTTCATAACCTTTGGTATTTCTGCCAGGCTCCCTCATTAATAACCGCAGTAAAAAGTTCTTGTATTTTTTTTGGGGTGAATAAATTTTGGTATATTTAGTTATAAAAAAAAATTATGAAAAAGTTTATACTTCAATTCAGCTTTCTTATCTGTGGAATTGTCTTACTTCAGTCATGCAGTAAAAACAACCAGGAAACAAAATATGTGAACCTCGATGAAAACATTCAGGCGGGATCTACCTATTCATTAAACCTGGGAACTTATGCAGACCGGACTGCTGTCGCTTCCATTACAACACAGGCATCCGACTACACAGTTAGCCAGCTTGATAAAGATGCAGCTTCCGGATGCAGCATTTACCACTTCTCCACTGATTCAAAAACTAAGGAAAAACAAACAGTAGTTCTAAATTTAACTGGAAAGAAGAGTGGCCAATGCAGCCGCAATGATAATAAAACGGTGATCAGCATTAATTTTACGGTGCAATAGCAATCAATTTAGAAGAGGAAATTTTAGCATCTGCAGATACACGTGATATCGAAGGAAAAATTCGAGGGTTATCCAATATTTCGTGGTTGATTACAATACAGCAAGCTGCGAACAAATTTTAAATTCAGAATTCTTTTCGTGGACGGTATTGGATTCGAACCAATGACCCCTACGATGTCAACGTAGTACTCTAACCAACTGAGCTAACTGTCCGATTATCCCGCAAATATGCAATAAATAAGTCAAAAAAACTTCAGAGCGGCAAAAGGGATTCGAACCCTCGGCCCTTAGCTTGGGAAGCTAATGCTCTACCAACTGAGCTACTGCCGCGTAAAATGCTTTAGCAATTTAAAGAAATTGATAAATGAAATCAATCATCGGGTAAAAATTCCATGTAACATTTATTTCCGTAAGTCATAGCACAATAAAAATAGAAAGGCCGGAACATCCGTTATGTACCAGCCTTTGTTTACAGTTAAGATTTTTTAGTTCTTTACTACCCCATCCACCTCATTGACCCATTGAACTTCTGCATCAATTGGGTTTGGGTTTGCCTTACGTGTCTTTTCAAATTTCTTTTCTTTGGATTTCCCGATAACTGTTTTCAGCCTGCTTTTTCTTTCTTCATTCAGCACAACAAGCTGTTGCTTTTTTTGATCTTCAGATATGCTTGCATCCTCTTTAATCGTCTGTGCTTTCCCGAAAAATATCTGGTTAATATAATCCACCTGCTGGCCCTGGTAATCATTGAGTTTAGCAGTTTTATTTATAGTTTTTCTTTGTCTCTGTACGGTAAGCGATTGCTCATGTTCTTTGCTCAACATTTTTACATGCAATTTATTCAAGCTGTCGATTTCCCTGTCCCTGTTTTCCTTCCAGGCCATCCGTTCTGCGGCAGATTTTACGGACGCAATGCTGTCGTTGAATTTCCTGGCTGAATCAATCCGTACCTGTACATTTAGAATGGAGTCAATGCTGAGTTGCCTTGCCGTTTCCAGGCTGTCAAGTCTCGCTTTTACAATGGCTTCCCTGCTGATAGATGGCTTTTTTGTTTTTTTTGTCTGGCCCTTTTTTGTCTGCGCTTCGGATGCAAGAAATGCAGTGAGGACGATACAAAGGAGAAGTAATTTTTTCATCGTAGGAATTTGCAGCTTATTCTCAATTTTTATGCCATGCGCCCGTTCATGTATAAATTAACATTATAAAGATCGGGCGTTGTAAGCTGCAATATTATGATATAAACTCATGAAAGAAAATCATTTGTAATAATATCCTTTGCATTGTTCCCCTGGGCTTTGCCTGATCCTTCTTGTATAAAACTCTTTTCTTTGTGATATATGAACATTGTTGACAACCATTTTAATTTCCCCGGGATGCATTGGCCCTTCTCAAAACCGTTCACATTATCTGGCTGTCTCATTCAATTAGCTTCGGTTACTGAGTAAAAATGCAATTCGTGTATTTCGTGACGCGAATCCTTCATCAATATTGCTTTTCAAAAAATAATATATTTTTAATTCCTGTAAAGTACATGAACAACTCACCCGCTAATGACACTTGCACCCGGCATAAAAATTAAATCACTGCTCCATTTATTTGATCTGCTGCCAGAACATGAGCGGTTAATCGTTGACGTTTTGAGACAAATTATTCTTGAAAATTTACCTGCAAATTGTAAGGAAAAAATTTCTTTTAATGTACCTTACTTTTATGGTAATAAAGGGATCTGCATTGTGTGGCCGTCAACCATTCCACGTGGCGGCATCAAAGAAGGCGTGTTGCTGGGCTTCTGGTATGGCAACAGGCTGAAGGATGTTGACAACTATCTTACACATGGCAGTAACAAGCAAATATTTTACAGGATCTTTCAAACGGCCGAAGAGATTGATGAAGCAGCTATTGTTAAATTATTGAAAGAAGCAGTGGGCCTTGATGGAATGCATGTGAAAAAAGCGTGACATAAGGTTTAACCTCGGTCCGATACTGATATTAATTTCTTTTTTCACCATTCGTTATATAACTTTCAGGTTTATAAAAATATGAAAGACATAACAGTATTATTGTTTGTTGCCTTCCTCATTTTTGCCGGCAGCTTTTTGATGAAAGCAAAAGCGCAGGAAACCAAACCTGATACCGTTAACGCAGGCATTTATGTTACGAGTATCCATGATATAGATTTTAAGCAAAAAGAATATACAATCACATTCTGGTTGTGGTTAAAGTATAAGAACATAGATTTCGATTTTATACAGAACCTGGAGATACCAATGGCTAAAACAGTGTCAAAGTCCTTTTCAACCATCGATACGAGTGATGGCAGGGTTTACCTTTTAATGAAAATTCAATGTGTGATGAAAGATTCATGGAAGATAGAAAATTTTCCTTTCGACCGCCAAAGGCTTATGCTTTCATTTGAGAACTCTCAGTATGATTCCAGGTCTTTGATCTTCACAGCAGATACGGTAGGAAAACATTTTGATCCGAGGTTTACATTAAGGGGTTGGACGATCGACAGCTTCAACATCAAAATTGCAAACAAAAAATATGAAACTGCTTTTGGTGATGAAAGTGTAGATACGCCTCATACTGAATACAGTGCTTTCAGGGTAAACATTGGCATCACACGCAACGCTGCAGGATTGTTTTGGAAAATGTTCCTTGGTATGTACGTTTCATTTTTTATTGCTTATGTATGTTTCTACATTCATTCCGATAATATCGAATCACGCTTTGGGTTAAGTGTAGGCTCCCTGTTTGCTGTTATCGGGAATAAATACATCATTGACTCGGCGTTGCCTGAATCCACTACATTTACGTTGGTAGATACACTTCATGGCCTTACCTTGATTTGCATTTTTGCGGTTATATCCTGTACAACATTTTCGATAAAGCTTGTAAAGCGGGAAAAGATTATCCTGGCCCATCAGTTTGATATGATCGCAGCACAGGTTGTATTAGCATTCTATGTTATTCTGAATATTTATTTTATTTGGGAATCAGCCTGAGATTAAAAATTGTGGGTTTCAAGAAGTTGATCTATTTAAGTCGGCACAGTAGCCTTCAATTATCTTTTCTCTTTTGCCTGCCATTGCAACCAACTAAGGTATGCCTGACGATGGTTACCATTTTCATCTGTCAAACCGGTGTCCTCCCAGAGTGCCAGTAGATCTGCGTATTGGCCTGTTTGCATAAAATATTCATCCAGTTCATCATAATCCTCGTGGCAAAACCATATGAGAAATTTTGAATCACGTTCATTGCAAAACTTACAGATCTTTTGCAAATATGCATCCTGCCAGGCGGGCGTACAATGCTTATTTAAACTGTAAGACGGAATTACGAGGTTCTCTGCCGCGTAACCGGTTTCTGCAAAGCCAAATGGTTTACCTGGGGCCAATTCGGTAAATCTTGTGAAAAAATCAGCAGGAAAATTAGCAGGATCGGTATTATCGTTTGAAGAAGAACTAACGCCAATGTATGGATAGGCACTTAGTGCCATGTAATCAGTAAAAGAAATTAACTGGGCCGCATTGCTCAATGCCCTTTGATCCTCGCTCACAATAAAACTTAAAAACAATGGAATGGACGGATATCTTGTTTTTAATTGCTGATAGACTTTGCTTAAGAAATCTTTGTAAATAATAAAATCGGCTGCATTCCAATCTTGTGCATTGCTTTCTACTCCATAATTAATATAGATTGGATGCAACTGGTCTGCGAGGTAACTGATAAAATGCACATAGGCTGCCACTACTTGTGGATCATTAAACGGCAACAGGCTCCATTTTGTACGGATGCTGTCGGGAATATTATCTGCCAGCGTAGAGTAACCTGCTTTCTGTGTTCTTGTAATGCTGAGGGCAGCCACGCTCAATAACACATTTTTTCCCGCAGCTGTTTTTGTTTTCCTGGTCTGCAGTTCCTGTTGCAACCTCACCGGCATTGCTACATTATTATAGGCTTCTTCATAAGGAATTCCTTCGTCAAAATGGTGGGATACAATATCGCAATGGTCATTTATGAATGCATAGGCTTCGTCCTGTGCCAATGTAGAATATGCCGCCGGCCATGGTGTTACACCCATAAAAAAATTCCTTGACTCAGCCTGGTTCACTTTTTTGCTACAGGATAAACAACACAATAACAACAACAAATTGATTGTTTTTACCAGTAAAAGAATTTGTTTTTTATACATACTGCGACTTTGTATTTAAGAATTAAGTTTTGTATGTGATGAAGTAATCTTACAGCTCAGGTCTTCCATCTGGAATTTATAAAACCAGTTGGGTAAATATCCGCTCAAGCGTTTCCCCGGCATCATTGCAAAGCCCTGGATGAACTTTTGAAGTTTGTAATACGGTACTCCTGGTAGCTGTCAGCCACCTGAAACGTTCACCGATCGGAAGCTTGCCAATCGGGCCAGCATCTTTACCGCCAACGCATATGCGCTCAAATCCTTCAAAATAAGTTCCAAGTTCCGCAATGTCTATATCACAGGCAAATAGCTTGAAGCGTTCTGCATTGAGTTCAAACTTCACCTGCAGGAATTTTTGTTTGGCGCAGTATAGAATTACTCCTGCATTGAGAAATTCTTCCCGCTCCACCTGGGGCACAACTCGCAGTATGGCATATTCAAATAGATATTGTTGCTGCATGTTGTGCTTCTTTTACAAAGATGTTGGAATGAAGAATCCTGGATTTTAAGAATGATGCATACGCAGCCCGGTGTTCATCAATTGTATTGAATGGAGACCATCCATTTTCAAGCCATTCCGCCGGGATAAGTTTTATAATTGAATCGATCAGCTCATCGGTAAGCAATAAACGAAAAGCGGCATCCACTTCATCCAATGCAGTTGCCTGCGGCAGCAGTACATGATCTTTAACATGCAAAAAAGGCTGTATTGCCTTTTCGGCCCAATTATCCCAGGAATGATGAAAGTACAATGCTGCCCCATGATCTATCAGCCACAGTTCTTTGCGCCAGAGCAACATATTGGTATTGCGGGATGTGCGGTCCACATTCAACAGCAGGCAGTCGAGCCAAACGATCTGTGAAGCAAGTTGTGCTTCAACGGTGGTAACCACAGGGTCAAACGTAGCGGCACCTGAAAGATAGTGCAGTGCAAGGTTGGTTCCCACACTTGCTTTATTCAGATCCTGTATCTCTTCATCGGGCTCAGTTCTTCCAAAAGCTTCATCAAGATTTGCAAATACGATTTCAGGTACACGCAGTCCGAGGACCCGTGCAATTTCTCCTCCGATTAACTCCGCAATCAGTGCCTTTAATCCCTGCCCGGCCCCGCGAAATTTGACCACATATAAAAATCCATCATCTGCTTCGGCAATGGCAGGCATAGAGCCACCTTCACGCAAAGCTGTAAGGTACCTGCTCACATTCACTGTTCTGATAAGATTCATATTTAGCAATTGATAAACCCTCCCGGGGAAGGTATCTGCAAAAGTACATATCCCCCGAGGATTTTTGTAATCACGAATGATTTAGATTTACATACGAAAAATGCGTTAATATCCTTGAGCTTGAAAACCTGGTTATTTTACATCACAAAAATCGAATTAAATTTAATACATCATGATTAATACGAACCGGCTGTCAGATTCAATGTCAACTGCATTAAATGCGCAGGTTACCAAGGAGGCACATGCTGCACAAATTTACCTTTCATATGGGGCATGGGCTGACGGTAAAGGATATGCGGGGATCTCAAATTTTCTCTTCAGGCATGCGCATGAAGAGCGCAATCACATGATGAAAATATTGGAGTATATTTTAAAACGGGGCGGGAAAGTTACAGTCACAGCCATTCCTGAACCCGGGCCCGATCCATCGAGTGTAAACAATTGCTTCGAAAAAGTATTTGAACAGGAAGTTAGCAATACAAAAGCCATTTATAAAATTGTAAAGATGAGCCTTGAGGAAGAAGATTGGGCAACCTGGAATTTTATGCAATTGTTTGTAAAAGAACAAACTGAAGAAGAAACACTTGCAATCAGTTTGTTGGATAAGGTAAAAATTTCCGGCGGAGAAAAAGCGAATGATGATGCCTTGTACGCCCTCGATCGTGATCTTGAGAAAACATCAGATGATGCGGTGCTGGCGCAGGATGTTACAGAAGATAAACCGTGAAAAATATTAACCCTTATTGTTTACGAAATAAAATTAACGACTGGTATTAAAATCTGTGGTTAGCGCTTCGTAGTCATTTGAGATCCACGATACCATTTCTTATTGCATAGATAGCCAATCCTATTCTTGTTTTTACTTTTAATTTTTCAAAAAGATTATCCCTGTAACCGTCGACGGTTC
>JBDSBG010000067.1:0-5057 GCA_039921685.1 Ferruginibacter sp. | reverse complement strand
TTTTTCCAACCCGGTTATGTGCATGAGGTGGTCATCCTGTGTAACAAGTTCCTCATAAAGGTCCTGGCGAATGGCGGGATCCCATTTGGCTTCTGCCATATCGGCCCTGATAGAATCTTTTGGTATCTTGGCAGATGGATCAAAAAATAAGGCCAATCCTTTCGTCGTCCTGAAGCCGTTATTGCTCACATCTGCATCCCACATGATGGAGTAGCCGCCGTTGATGGCCGATTTTACCAGATCGATCATTTCATTCAATGGCAGGTTATAATAATTGCCATTACTGAAATTATCGGGCACCTGCACAACGAAAGATTGATAATAGGGTTGATGCGTAAACGAAGTAATGTTTACATAATCATCGGCATTAAATTTCATTACGCTTTTTGCAAATTCTGTGGGCGTATAAGCTTTACCGTTGTAAGTAAAACTGGCTGGAACAGTCCCCATGTAATTGTCAAGTATATTATTATAACCCTTCAACCAATCCTGAGCTAAAGGATGCCCACTTGCTTTAATTAAAGCATCAAGGTAATCTTTCAGCTCCTTCACCATTTTTTGGTGATCAAGTGTTGAATCTCCAGGTTTCAACCCATTGTAAGACTCCTGGGTCATTGCACCATATTTTGAGATGGACCTTATTACATCATGTCCCAGTCCGCCTTCGCCAAACTGAGCATGGCCCAATCTTAAAATATAATTCTTCGCTTTTTCAATGTAAATATTTCTGACCGTAAACATTTCACTCAGGTCAAATGTCCCTGCATTATTTTTCAGTAACTGGCTTTCTAAAAGTGATGTGGTTGAGTACGCCCAGCAAGTGCCGGTTCTTTCCTGATTTTTTACAGTTGTTGCAGCATTATTTTTAAGCAAAGTGAATTCAGGGCTTACAATGATATCTGATTTTACAGCCTGCAGTTGCGCATTCGAGATAATGGCAACAAAAAATAAAACGGGAAATAATATAATTCTTTTCATATGTTGATGTTTCAATAATTTATGACTGATTCAAAATTAGCCTCACCGGCGCCCAATTCATCTGCGGCTGCATTGCTTAGCCGCACCATGATCCCGTTATTTTGTTTCAAATCCGGGATTACATCCAGCACTTTTGCGTAGACGGACTTCTGTGTATGTTTATTGGTAATCTTTACAATTGAACCTGCGGGAGCGTTGTTGTGAAGACAATAATATTTTCCATCTTCCCAGCCACTGGTACTTTTAAATATGCCCGCTGTACCTGATTCTTCTTTTACATTTTTATTTGCAGTTTGTTCTGTGTATAAACTTTTAAAATAACCTCCGTTAAAACTCCTTCCCGTCACTTTATTTGTTTCACGCTGAATGGGCTCCATTGTTTTTACAGGAACAGGTCTGGTTTCAGTAACAACAACCGCTTTATCAGGAATAATCATTTTCGGTGGCGCCTGTTTCTGCGGTTCAACTGCAGCAGGCTCATTTTCTTTTGCATCCTTGATCGTAGTTGAAACTATTGGTGCAGATTTTTTTCCCTTCTGATAAGCAACAATGAGGTTGGTTCCCTCTGCAACGGCATCGCCGCTAAGATTGTTCCATTTTTTTAAATCATCGACAGTAACATTTGGATTTAATTTACTGATGCGATACAAGGTTTCTTTCTTCTCCACTTTATGATAGATAGGAACAGATCCTGTTTCAACAACATTCGCTTGCCTGTTTTCAACGGGTGGTTTTAGCGGAGCCGTTTCCTTTACAGTAGGTTTTGTTCTTCCACTTGCAGGAATCTTAATTAACTGCCCGATCGTTAAGCCGGTTGTTACTGGAATATTGTTGTAGGCCGCAAGATCTTTCGGCGGAATATTGTATTGTCGGGCAAGTGAATACAGCGTTTCTTTGGGCGCAACTGTATGTGTTGTTTGTGCGTGTGCAAACAGGGGTATAAAAAATAGCAGTACGATCAAATTTTTCATAAGAAAAAATTATAGTTACAAAGATGCAGAAATAAGTTGGTTATTATCCCAATTTACTTGTTAAGGATCCGCCAGTCTTTGGGGTAATAATTGTTGATGCGGTTTGGTAATATTTTGATCCAACCTAAAGCGAGGTTTTGATATTTTAAAAGCACCCAGCCTGTATAGTTTGTTTCGAGAAGAATGTGCGAACGGCGTAGGTATTGCAATGCAGTTGGCAGGTCAACTTCGATAGACATCAGTTCTTCCGTGGCCAGGTTACTCAAAGCAAATTCATGGTCTGGGATTAATTCATTGCGAATGATACTACCTATCTTAACAGCCGCTTTTTTCAAATACAAAACCGATTGCAAAATAAAAACCTCATTTAATAAGTTTGCGGGAACAGCAATGATATCTTCCTTCCATTTAAAAAAACTGATTGAATCAGCAGTCTTTACCAATGGGTTTAGGAGTTGTCTTTCCGCGATGCTTACTAGCACGGGTTTATTTTTAAATTTTATTTCCCTTGAAACATGATCCACGCTTTCTTTTCTAAATGCTGCAATGAAAAACCCTTCGCCTCTTAGTTTGTCGGGATAAAAACGGTATCCCCATGCATTGTGTTTTTGAGAGTTAGTTTCGATGATCTGCCACGCTTCTTTCGTTTGCAGCCTGGTGCTTGATAAATGATCCGGTGCTTCGGACAGGAGCCAGTCACAAATGAATTCATCTTCTTCCCCGGAATAAGAACAAGTTGAATAAATCAAAATACCGTCAGGTTTTAGTGAGGGAAGAATATCTGCAAGTATGCGTTGCTGGCGTTGACTGCACATCATTACATTGTCGTTGCTCCATTCTGCAATTGCACCTGGATCTTTTCGAAACAAACCACTTCCACTGCAAGGCGCATCAATAACGATCACGTCAAAATATCCAGGCAAACGTTGAAAATCTTTTGGGTCATTGTTGGTGACAACTACATTGTCGGCACCCCATTTGGTAATATTCTCTGATAAAATATTCACCCTTGTTTTTATAACTTCATTGCTTACAAGCAAACTTTCTTTTGAAATGATTGATTGCAGCAAAGTAGATTTTCCACCGGGTGCTGCGCATAGATCCAACATTTTTAATGACATTGAAAGATCACAGGTTTGTTTTATGGCTTCTTCTAAAAACATACTGCTTGCTTCTTGCACATAGTATGCACCTGCATGAAATAAAGGATCGGCAGTAAAAGAGGGACGTTCTGAAAGATAATGTCCGTTTGAACTCCATGGCACTTCTCCCTGGATATTGAACATTGAATGTTGAATACTGAATACTTTATGGGGGTTGATCCGAATAGAGGTTATTTGTTCGCCAGAAGCATGAACCTGTACAAACTCATCTTCATTAAAGCCTTTTACCGTTTGTAAAGAATCCAATAATGCGATAGGTAATTGTTGAGACAAGTATTTATATTTGATTACTATTCAAAATTAGATTATCAGCAATGAAAAAATTATTTTTTCTTCTTTTAGTTACGACTAATATTTCTTTTGCGCAAAGCTTTCCTGATAGCTGGAAAGATGGTAAATATTATACCGTTAATGGCGCAAAATTATACAGCGTTACGGTGGGTAGAGGTGAGCCCGTGATCGTTATTCCAGGCGGGCCAGGCGGTGCGCACCTCAGTTACCGTGTGTTTGATTCCCTCACTGTAAATTCAAATATTCAAATGATCTACTATGATGCATTTGGCAGGGGGAAATCTGATACAGCAAAAAATGTAAGTGAATATACATTGGAAAGAGATATCGAAGACATTGAAGGATTGCGTAAAGAAATGCATTTAAATAAAATAAGTTTACTGGGCCATTCTTATGGCAGCCTGGTTGCGCAGGGTTATGCTGTGAAATATGGTGAACACCTCAGCCATTTAATAATCGCAAATGGTTTTCATAGTTTTGTGATGTGGCAGGAAAATGACGACAATTGCAATCATGAAATAAAAACAAATTACCCGGAGGTTTGGGACACGTTGGTAAAATTAAGAGATCGCGGCCTCATCTCCAGCGACCAGGTTCACCAGGATATCTATGGAAGAGTGCCTTATGCATTTTTATATGCTTACAGCCCCAATAATTTCCTTGGCCGCGGCGGCAAGCCTTATCCAAATTCATTCAACTCGAAATTATATTACCAGATGGTTGGAAAGGATGGGGATTTTATTGTCGGCAATGATATCGGCAATTTTGATTTTAGAAAACAGTTGAAAGACCTGAAAATGTCTGTGCTTATAATTGCGGGTAGGTATGACCGTGTTGCTGTTCCGTGGATGCAGGTGAAATTCAAAGAATACTGCCCGCAGGCAAGGTTTGTGATGTTTGAGAAGAGTGGGCACAATCCACAGGTGGAAGAACCGGCGAAGGAATTTGCGCTGATAAAAGAGTTTTTAGGGAAGTGATTTTTTTGATGAAATCGAAGTATTGTAATGGAAAAAATATTCAATATTCGATGTATTCGATGTACAATATTCAATGTTCAGGTGAAGAAGATTAAAGCGAGTGTATTTTCCATTTAATAAATCAGCGAATCAGTGGCAATATTTATTGCCGTTGGCTTCACCAACGGACAATAAAAGAAAATTTTTGTGGGTTTAGCCACATTGTAATTATATGAATTTTGTGCGGAAATTTTCAACATCCAACCTCCGATGCTCAATATTCAATGTCAGGATCTACACTGATTTTATTTCTGTGACAAGGTCCTGCAAAACCTTTTTTGCATCACCAAACAACATTGAAGTTTTTGGCTGAAAGAAAAGATCATTTTCAATGCCGGCATAACCTGGCTTCATACTACGCTTATTTACGATCACATTTTTTGCCAGTTCCACTTCAAGAATTGGCATTCCATATATCGGAGAAGCAGGATCATTTTTTGCGGCAGGGTTTACCACGTCATTCGCACCAAGTATCAGTACCACATCACAGGTTTTAAATTCATCATTGGCATCATCCATCTCCATTAATTTTTCATAGTTCACGTCAGCTTCTGCAAGCAATACATTCATATGGCCCGGCATACGGCCAGCAACGGGATGTATTGCGTATTTTACTTCCACGCCTTTGTCATTCAGGA